>NZ_JBQKEH010000001.1:0-227983 GCF_052121415.1 Collinsella sp. LCP19S3_D5 | reverse complement strand
CGAAGAGCTCGACGGCCCGCCTCCTGGACTCCAGGTCGTGCTTCACCCTGAGGTCTATACTCATGGAAAACCTCCCATTTCCCGATGTCCAAGAAATGGGAGGCAGTTCAATAGAACCTTTGCGGTGGTTTTACGTTTGAGCGCTCAGTTGAGGGGTTTCGATGTTCTATATCCCGTTTTGGATTTGCATCTTTGCCGGCGCCGCGATTGATGCCCGCGAGCGGCGGTTTCCCAATGAGCTTGCCGGCGCGTGTGCGGTGGCGGCGTTTGCAGGCGTCTGGCTCGACAAGGGCGTTAACATGGCGCTTGACCACGCCGGTCTTGCGGTCATCGTCTACCTTGCCCTTGTGCTTACTGAGTCACTCTGGCGTCGCCTTCGCCATGCCCCCGGCATTGGCATGGGGGATGCCAAGGCGCTCTTTGCCCTTTGCACCTTCGATCCCCTGGGCGGCGTCGTCGCGTTTGCAGTTGCGCTCCTGACCCTTGCCGCCGCCTGTCTCATCGTAAAATCGCGCTCGCTGCCTTTGCTGCCGTTTTTAGTGCCAATATTTGCCATAATCGAGTTCGTGGGTAGTACGCTGTAACCGTTTGCGCGCCCTTTTTAAGGAGCATGCCATGGCAATCAATCAACAGACAGCCGCCATCAAGGCGCGCCTGGATCGCATTCCCGCGGCGTTGTCGCCCGAGCTGGTCGAGCGCATTGCCGCCGACCGCGCCTCGGGTGTCGTTAATCCCTATCGATGCGGTGACGACCAGGCCATCCGCCGTGTCGATCGGGCCGCAGACGAGGGCACGCTTATGCGTCCGGCCTTTATGCGCGATATCGAAAAGATTCTGCATCTGCCAGCATACACACGTTATGCAGGCAAAACGCAGGTCTTCAGTTTTCGCAGCAACGACGATCTGTCGCGCCGCGGCCTGCACGTGCAGCTTGTCTCGCGCATCGCTCGCGATATCGGGCGTGCTCTGGGGCTCAACTGCGATCTGATCGAGGCGATTGGCTTAGGCCACGACTTGGGCCACACGCCCTTTGGCCATGCCGGTGAGCGTTTCCTCAACGATATCTATCACGAGCGCACGGGTCGCTATTTTTTCCATAACGTACAATCCGTTCGCGTGCTCGACGCGCTGTACGGCCGCAACGTGTCGCTCCAGACGCTCGATGGCGTACTGTGCCACAACGGCGAGTACGAACAGCGTGTTTTTGAGCTTTCGGACATGGGTTCCTTTAACCAGTTCGACCGAACCGTCGAGGAATGCATTGCCACGGGTTATAGCGCAATTGAGCACCTGCGCCCCATGACGCTCGAGGGCTGCGTGGTTCGCATCTCGGATATCCTTGCCTACGTTGGGCGCGATCGCCAAGACGCCATTGCGGCGGGCCTGCTGTCACCCGACGCCTTTGACGATGACCTGGGCGGTGCATACAACAGCTGGATCCTTACGCATGCCTCTATCGATATCGTCGAGCACAGCTATGGCAAGCCGCGCATCGAGATGAGCGAGGACCTGTTTGAGGAGATCCGCCGGGCCAAGCGCGAGAACTACGAGAAGATCTATAGCAAGGGCGGCATAGAAGGCGACTCCGAAGCGGAGCTGCGCGAGGCCTTCGAAAAGCTCTATGACCGTTGCCTGCGGGATATAAACGAAGGCGACGAGTCCTCGTATATCTTTAAGCACCACATTTCTCGCATTGAGCAGCAGCTTTCCTACTACGATCGCACCTATGCATGGCAGGACGATAAGGACCAGGCGGTCGTGGATTACATTGCGAGCATGACGGACGGTTATTTCTGCGAGCTCACGAGCAAGCTGTTCCCGGGATTGATGTTTCCGCACCGTACCTATATTAACGAACGGTAGTTCGTATATATTCGGTATACTGTTCATGGAAAACGTTTTTGATTGATGCACGGGATGGCTATGGACGACCTTTTTTCTGCTTCGACGCGTGAGCGTTCTTTTCAGAATGCGCCGCTTGCGGTGCGCATGCGGCCCAATTCGCTCGACGAGTACGTGGGCCAGCAAAAGGCCGTCGGTAAGGGCTCGTGGTTGCGTGCCGCGATTGAGCATGACGTGCTGTCGAGTGTGATTTTGTATGGGCCGGCCGGTACGGGCAAGACGACGCTGGCCCACATTATCGCCAACCATACCAAGAGCGAGTTTGTCGAGGTCAGCGCCGTGACGGGTACTGTGAAGGACCTGCGCCGCGTGATTGACGAGGCCAAGACGCGCCTGAATACGTACGACCGCCGCACCATTCTTTTCATCGACGAGATTCACCGCTTCTCCAAGTCGCAGCAGGATGCCCTGCTGCATGCGGTTGAGAACCGTACCGTCATTATGATTGGCGCCACGACGGAGAATCCGTACTTCGAGGTCAACTCGGCGTTGCTCTCGCGCGGTCGCGTGGTGGAACTTGAACATTTAAAGGACGAGGATATCGCCACGCTTATCGAGCGTGCGCTCGAGGCGCCGCAGGGTTTGAACGGCAAGTTCTCGGCCGATGAGGATACGGTTAAGACCATCTGCACGCTGGCTGCGGGTGACGCTCGCTCGGCACTCACGACGCTCGAGCTTGCGAGCGAGATTGCCGTCACGCGTCCCGATACCGAGGGAACGCCAGCGCCGGCGGCGGGGGAGCGTTATCCCATTACCGTGGATGACGTAAAGATTGCCAATCCGCGCCGTGGTTTTTCGTATGACAAAAACGGCGACATGCACTACGACATCATCAGCGCGTTTATTAAGTCTATGCGCGGCAGCGACCCCGATGCCACAATCTATTGGCTCGCGCGCATGATCGATGCGGGGGAGGACCCTAAGTTTATCGCTCGCCGTATTATGATTCAGGCTTCTGAGGATGTTGGCAACGCCGACCCGCAGGCGCTATTGGTGGCGCATGCCGCGTTTAAGTCTGCCGAGGTCATCGGTTATCCCGAGTGCCGCATTAATCTGGCTCAGGCTGCACTCTATGTGTGCTTGGCGCCAAAATCCAACGCGTGTGAGGCCTCGATTGATGCGGCGTTGGCCGATATTCATTCAAGTGGGCTGCGCGAGGTGCCGAGCTATCTACGCGATCGTCATCGCCCGGGCAGCGACGAATACGGTGTGTATAAGTATCCGCATGATTATCCCGAAGGCTGGGTCGATCAACGCTATTTGCCCGAGGGGCTGGAGCGCGGCGCGTTTTGGCGGCCTGCCGGCCGCGGCTGGGAAGAGTGGCGTGTAGAGCAAAGCGAGCGCGACCGTAGCGGGAATGCACCGAAGTAGCTGCTGGTAATTTTGTCTCACGTTGCTGCTCTTGGCATGTTCGGTCCCCTTTGGGGTACCATGAACAGCGTCTGTATTTCGATTCCTTCGGGAGGCTTGTATGAGTCCCATCCAAATCGCCCTGCTGCTGCTCGCCGTTGCCGGCGTGTGGGCTGTCATCGAGCTCGCGCTCACGCTGCGAAAGACCCGCACTGTCGTTGATTCGCTCGACAAGACGGTGAGCGATCTTAACAACACTATCGCCGAGGCTCAGCCCGTGGTAGCAAAGCTCGATGGCGCCGTCGATGAGCTCACCCCCGCGCTGGCGCAGGTTGAGCCGCTCCTCAAGTCGAGCAAGACCGCCGTCGACGCTCTTACCTCCAATCTCGTAGAGGTCGAAGCCGTGGTTCGCGACATTTCCGAGGTTACGGGCAGCATGGCCGAGGCCAGCAATGCTGTGTCGAGTGTGACCGACTCTGCGGCCGGTGCCGTTCAGAAACTCTTTAACAAGGTGAAGGCCCCCGCGGTCGAGGCCGAGCGCAATCTTTCCGCTGCCGCCGAAGCCGAGCAACCGACCGAGCGTGTCCTGATTGGCGAAGCCGGGGACGATGCCGCTGCTGGTGACGATGATGCACAGAAGCCTGCTGCTAAAGCAGCCCGGTATTACACCTACACGCCCGCCGAGACCTCCGAGGAGTCCTGCGATGAGTAGTGAAGCAACTTGCTCTATCACGCTGACTGTTGCCGGGGATCCGCGTCTGGCACGCCTGGTACGCATGACGGCGGCTAATGTCGGCGCTCTGTGTTCCATGTCCGTCGATCGCATCGAGGACATTCGTATGGCTGCCGAGGAGGCCTTCATCTTTGGCTGCACGGCCGTTGATTCTGACGTTATCTCGATCAAATTCGATGTCGATGAGTCTCACGTGGGCATGACCTTCACCTTTGGCGACCAGGCGACTGTCGATGAGGATGACCAGGCCGCCGTATATGCCGAGCTCATTCTGGCAAGCGTGTGCGATTCCTACGAAAAGACTGCGGCGCCTCTGACGCTTTCCCTCGATCTCAAGGCGGATATCTAATATGACCGAACGTTCCCGGAGCGGTAAGACCGCTTGGGACAAGGAGAAAACCCGCGAGCTGTTTCGTCGCTACAAAGAGACCGGTGATCCGGACGCCCGCGAGCAGCTCGTCATGTCCCATATGAACCTGGTAAGGTTTCTTGCCAACAAATTTAAGAATCGCGGCGAGCCGCTCGACGACCTCATGCAGGTCGGCTATCTGGGTTTGCTCAAGGCTATCGACCGCTTTGACCCCGAGCGCGGACTTGAGTTCACCACGTTTGCCACGCCCACCATTCTGGGTGAGATCAAGCGTCACTTCCGCGACAAGGGTTGGAGTGTGCGCGTTCCGCGTCGCCTACAGGAGCTCTCTGCCAAGGTTAACCAGGCCACCGACAAGCTCACTAACGAGCTGCAGCGCTCGCCTAAGGTTGAGGAAATCGCTGAGTACCTAGACGTGACCGTTGACGAGGTGCTGGAGGCCATGGAATCGTCCTCGGCCTATACCTCGGTGCCCATCGAGGCCCCCGGTGCGTCCGATTCTGACGACGCGCCTTCAATTCTCGACCGCTACGCCGACGACGACAACGAGCTCGACTTCACCGATGACCGCCTGGTGATTGAGGAGGCCATCCGCGATTTCTCGCCGCGCGAGCGCGAGGTTATCGAGCTGCGTTTCGTAAAGGGCATGACCCAGATCGAGATCGCCAAGAAGCTGGGCATCTCGCAGGTGCAGGTCTCGCGCCTGCTGCGCCGTACCCTTAAGAAGGTTCAGGACAAGATCGACCCCGACGGAGTGATGGTTCGTTCATGAGTGAACACCCCCAACAAACCGATCGCGCGCTGCGCGATACCCGTATTCTGACGCTTCGCATTTGGGCCGTCGTCGGCTGCATTGTCATCGCCGCCGTCATCTTTAACCTTATGGGTATCTTGGCGCCGGTTATCGAGTTTCTAGCTGTCGGTTCCATCATCGCTTTTGTGATGTCGCCGATTACTAACTGGCTCGAGCATCACGGCGTTAACCGTGGCATTGGTTCGCTTATCGCGCTGATCGTGGTCGTTGCTGTGCTCGTCGGTGTCGTTTGCATCTTGTCGCCGATTCTCTTTGGCCAGATCATGGAAGTCTTGAGCCGCCTGCCTGAGCAGCTTCGTGTTGCGGGCGGTGATCTTAACGAGATGGTCTCGCATGCCAAGACGCTCAACAACACGCCGCTCAAAGAGTATCTGGACGATAATCTTTCTTCGCTGGTTACCGTGGCGTCCAAGTATGTATCTCAGATTGCCGCTGAGCTTGGTCGCGGTGTATTCCCGTTCATTACCAATACGGCCTCGCAGCTGTTCGTCATCTTCCTCGGTCTGGTGCTTGCCTATTGGCTGGCCTGCGACTATCCCCGTATGCACCACGAGGTCTGCACCATCATAGGGCAGGAAAAGGAGACCTCGTACCGCTTTATGGTCGCGATTCTTTCGCGCTCGGTCGGCGGTTATATGCGCGGCATGGTCGTGACGTCCATCTGCGGTGGCATCCTCGCCTTTATCGGCTTTACGCTCATTGGCCATCCCTACGCGGCACTCATGGCCATCTTTACGGGCATTATGCACTTGGTCCCGGTTGTCGGTCCCTGGGTGAGCGCGGCGATCGCCACGGTGCTCGGCTTTATGTTCAGCCCGATGCTGGCTTTGTGGACCTTGGTCGTGACCATGGTGGCACAAAATGTCACTGACAACGTCATTTCGCCTAAAGTCATGCAAAGCTCGGTCCAGGTGCATCCCATCATGAGCCTGACGGCACTCGTTATCGGTTCGGCGCTTATGGGCGCCATCGGCATGGTTATCGCCATTCCGCTGTGCGCGGCCCTCAAGGGCATTTTCGTCTACTACTTTGAGAACGAGACCGGCCGTCAGCTCGTGGCATACGACGGCGCCGTGTTTAAGGGCACGCCGTATCGCGATACTGAGGGTAACCCGGTCGCCGCCTACGATGCGCTTGGAGACGATACATTCATCTATGAGTCCGAGCTCATCGGTAACGAGACTGCGCCCGAGGCCCAGGCCATGCCCAGGCCCGAGCTCGATAACCCCTGGATCAAGCTCTCGGGCCTTCAGCCCGATGCTACGGGCTTTTTCAAGAATCCCTTCGCCAAAGATGACGATTCCAACTCGGACGACGATACCAATACCGGCATCGACGGTTCCATGGACGATGATGAGCAGTAAGCCATTTCAAGTTCAAGTTCATAGGCAATAACGTGCAAATTCGCTGGAGGGTCGCTGTTTGGCGACCCTCTTTTTTGCACTTGCGCGGTGGGATGGTAATATCGTTACGTTTGAACTGTTTCGATGTGAAACCGAGGAGATTCCCTCTATGAGTGCTGACTACCCGTCAATGACTACGGCTGAGATTCGCTCTAAGTTCCTCAACTTCTTTGAGGAGCGCGGTCTTAAGCTCTATCCTTCTTCGTCCCTCGTCCCCGACGATCCTTCGCTGCTGCTTGCCAACGCCGGCATGAACCAGTTTAAGGAGTATTACCAGGGCAAGAAGACCATGAAGGAGATCGGCGCTATCTCCTGCCAGAAGTGCGTCCGCACCAACGACATCGACTGCATCGGCGAGGATGGCCGTCACCTGTCCTTCTTTGAGATGCTCGGCGACTTCTCCTTTGGCGGCGTCTCCAAGCAGCAGGCCTGCGCTTGGGCCTTTGAGCTCATCACCAAGGAGTTCAAGCTGCCGCTCGACCGCCTGTACTTCACCGTCTTTACCGAGGACGACGAGACCCATGACGTGTGGCGCTCTCTGGGCGTTGCCGAGGATCACATCTCGCGTCTGGGCGAGGACGACAACTTCTGGGCCGCCGGCCCCACCGGCCCCTGCGGTCCGTGCTCCGAGATCTACTTTGACATGGGCGAGGAGGTCGGCTGCGGCAGCCCCGACTGCAAGCCCGGCTGCGACTGCGACCGCTTCCTGGAGTTCTGGAACCTCGTCTTTACCCAGTACGACCGCCAGGAGGACGGCTCCATGCCGGAGCTGCCGCACCGCAACCTCGATACGGGCATGGGCCTGGAGCGCATGGCCGCTATCATGCAGCACAAGACCGCCAACTACGACGGCGATCTGATGCAGCACCTCATCAAGCTGGGCGAGGAGATCAGCGGCAAGACCTATGACGCCGACGATTACTCCGGTGCCAGCCGCTCGCTGCGTATCATCGCCGATCACTCCCGTGCCGTCGACTTCATGATCTCGGACGGCATCCTCCCCGGTAACGAGGGCCGCGAGTACGTCCTTCGCCGCCTGCTCCGCCGCGCCGTGTTCCACGGTCGCCTGCTGGGTATCGAGGGCGCCTTCCTGACCAAGTTCATCGACGAGGTCAACGCTCAGATGGGCGAGGCCTATCCCGAGCTGCTCAAGAATGTCGCGCTCGTCAAGGGTATCGTCGCCTCCGAGGAGGAGCGCTTCTCCACGACGCTCGACAACGGCCGCGTTTACCTGGACGAGGCCCTGGCCGCGCTCGCCGAAGGCGCCGTGCTTCCGGGCGATGTTGCCTTTAAGCTGCACGACACCTTTGGTTTCCCCATCGACCTGACCGTCGAGATCGCCGGCACCGCTGGCCACGACGTCGACATGGACGGCTTTACCGCCTGCATGGAGGACCAGAAGGCCCGCGCCCGCGCCAATGCCAAGGGCGACGCCTGGGGCAGCTTCAACGACGTGTGGGTCGAGCTTTCCGACAAAGTTGCCGCGACTGAGTTCGACGGCTATGACAACGACGTCATCGAGGGCGCCAAGGTTGTCGCCATCGTGCGCAACGGCGAGTCCGTCGAGTCCGCTGCCGCCGGCGAGGACGTCGAGGTCGTGCTCGACCGCACCCCGTTCTATGCCGAGATGGGCGGCCAGCAGGGCGACGCCGGTAAGCTATCCGCCGAGGGCGTTACGCTGACGGTTGCCGACACCAAGAACCACAACGGCCTGTATGCCCACGTCGCCCACGTTGCCGAGGGCACGCTGACCGTCGGCGCTACCGTGACCGCCGCGCTCGACGCCGAGCGCCGTGGCTTCCTGCGCCGCAACCACACCGCCACGCACCTGCTCGACGCCGCCCTTAAGCAGGTCCTGGGCGAGCATGTCTCCCAGGCCGGCTCGCTGGTGACGCCCGAGCACCTGCGCTTTGACTTCACTCACTTCGAGGCCCTGTCCTCCGAGCAGCTCAAGGCTGTCGAGGACCTGGTCAACCAGCAGATCTTCGCTTCCAAGCCGGTCGTTACCCGCGTTATGGGCATCGATGAGGCCAAGGCCGCCGGCGCTGTCGCCCTCTTTGGCGAGAAGTACGGCGACGTTGTCCGCGTTGTCTCCGTGGGCGCCGAGGACCAGCCGTTCTCTCGCGAGCTCTGCGGTGGCACGCATGCCGCCAACACTGCCGAGATCGGCCTGTTCAAGATCATTTCCGAGTCCTCCACGGGCTCCAACGTCCGCCGTATCGAGGCCGTGACCTCTAAGGGCGCTCTCGATTACATGGCCGACCGCCTGGCACTCGTCGACGCCGCTGCCGCTGCGCTCAAGTGCCGCGTTGACGAGGTTCCCGCTCGCGTTGAGAGCCTGCAGGCCGAGCTGCGCGAGACGTCCAATAAGCTCAAGAAGGCCCTGACCGGTGGCTCCTCCGACGCTATCTCCAATGCTATCGAGGGCGCCGTCGATCTCGATGGCTACAAGCTTGTTGTCGCCGAGCTCCAGGGCCTTGAGGCTGCTGACCTGCGCAACGTCTGGGATACTGTGCACCAGAAGGTCGCTGGCCCTGTTGCCTGCGTCGTCGCCAGCGTGACCGAGAAGGGCACCCCGGCGCTGCTCGCCGCCGGCTCCGATGACGCCGTCAAGGCCGGTTTCCACGCCGGCAACGTGATCAAGCAGATCGCGGGCCTGGTCGATGGTCGCGGTGGCGGCCGTCCCAACATGGCCCAGGCCGGTGGCAAGAACGCCGCCGGTATCGCCGATGCCCTCGCGGCCGCTAAGACCGCGCTGGGCGCCTAAGAACCGAAGTAGTCGCTGTGGTCGCGCTCGCGCTGGACATAGGGGAGACCAGGATCGGCATCGCCGTCTCGAGCCGTGATGGCAAGATGGCGATGCCCGTCAAGGTACTCCCGGCCGCCGAGGTCACCGGTATGGCCAAGACGTTCCGTTACCTGGTCGAGGACTATGAGCCCGACATCCTGGTAAGCGGACGTCCCTTGACCATGGCCGGCGAGCCCGGCCCCCAGGCCGAGCGCGTCGCCGCCGTGGCACAAAAGATCGCCGACGAGCTCGATCTTCCGTTGGAGTTTGAGGACGAGCGTCTGTCCTCGCAAGAGGCAAAGCGTATCTTGCGCGAGCAGGGCCTCAACGAAAAGCAGATGAGGGGCAAGATTGACATGATTGCCGCCAGCCTGTTTTTGCAGACGTGGCTCGATCGTAAAAACGAGGAGGTTTCGCATGCCTAGCGCTTCCGATCCGCGCCAGCCGAATCGTACACGTCAGCCCGCGTCGCGCCCTGCCCAGCCTGGCCAGCGTCCGGCACAGCCGACGCAGCGCGCAGCTCAGCCTGGCGCGCGCCCGGTGCAGTCCTTCGCTCGTTCGGCCCAACCTGCTCAACGGACGGGTCAGCAGCCTTCTGCTCGTTCGGTTCAGCATCCGGCTTCTCGCGCGGCTCAGCAGCCCACTGCTCGTACGGCCCAGCCTGCAGGCGGTACCCGCTTTAAGCAGCAGGCACCTGTCCGGCGAACGCAGGCCACCCAATTGCATTCGCCCCATGCTCGCGGTTTGCATGGCGTTGCTCCGGCGACCCGCTCGAGCTGCGACATGCGTGCTCGACGCGGTGCTCAAAAGAAGAGTTCTCCGGTTCCCATGATCATCGGCGTTGTGGTGGCGGTGCTCGCGCTTGCTGCGATCGCTTTCTTTGTCGTGCCGGCCGTCAAGGGCTTCTTTGCCGGTGAGGATACGAAGGTTACGGCTGGTCAGCAGGTTACGGTGACCATTCCCGACGGTGCTTCGGGCGACACCATCGCCTCGATCCTCTCCGAGAACCATATTGTTGAAAATCCCAAGGATTACTATGCGGCGGTCAAAAAGCTCAATGCCGATATGTCGCTCAAGCCTGGTACCTATTCGTTCACCACATTCATGGATGCGACCAAGGTTGTTCAGCAGCTCATGGAAGGCCCCAATGCGGGCTCCAATGCGCTTACTATTCCCGAGGGTCTAACGGTCGATCAAGTCGCCGACCGTGTGGCCCAGGCCTACGACAGCATCTCTAAGGAAGACTTCCTCAACCAGGCCAAGGCCTCCAACTACGTGGACGACTATAGCTTCCTTAAGGGCGCCGCCAACGATTCGCTCGAGGGTTTTCTGTTCCCCAAGACCTATTCGCTGGGCAAGGACCCGAGCGCCGATGACGTTATCCGCGCCATGCTCGATCAGTTCAACACCGAGTACAAGTCTCTCGATTTTGCCGTGTGCGAGGCCAAGATCAAAGAGCGTTACGGCGTGGAGATGTCCGATTACGACATCATCAATCTCGCTTCCATCGTTGAGCGCGAGGGTCTCAACGCCGAGCAGCGCGCACATGTCGCCTCGGTCTTCTACAACCGCCTTGCCGGCAAGCTCGACGGTCTGCGTTATCTCAACAGCGATGCGACCATGATGTATGTCACCGGTGGCGAGGTTTCCGCCGACGACCTGCAGAGCGATAGTCCGTACAACACCTATAAGCACGAGGGTCTGCCACCCACGCCCATCTGCTCCCCGTCGCTCGAGGCACTCAAGGCCACGCTTGAGCCGACCGACTCCGATGACCTGTATTTCTACATTACGCAGGACGAGGAGTACTTCTCGCAAACCTACGAAGAGCACCAACAGTCTTGGAATTAAACATGAGGATTTTCAGCCCCAAACGATATGTTGCATCCGTCGACCGCATCGACCTTGATACCCTGTGGGCCGACGGCAAACGCGCCATTCTGCTCGATCGCGATAACACCCTGGTGCCGCGCGACACCGAGCAGGTTCCCGCCGCGGTTTCCGCTTGGCTCGACGCCGCCCGCGCCAAAGGCTTTAAGCTGTGCATGGTGTCTAACAACTGGCATCGCGACCAGGTCATGAGCTCTGCACGCGAGCTGGGACTCGAGGCCATTAGCCACGCCATGAAGCCGGCTCCGTTTGCCCTCAAGGCGGGTCTTAAGCGCCTCGGCGCCACGGCCGACGAGGCGGTGCTGATCGGTGATCAGCTCTACACGGACGTGTGGAGCGGCAATTTCGCCGGCGTCGATACCATCCTGGTAAAGCCGCAGGCCACTCAGGACCTGTGGTATACGCAGATCTTCCGTATCTTTGAGCGCCGGGCCCTGCGCGACCTTCCCTGCGAGGAATAGGTCTCGCTATGTCCCAGCACACCAAACACGGCTGCGACCATATCTTCTTTATCGGCTTTTTGGGCGCGGGCAAATCGACGCTTGCGCGCAACGTGGGCACTATGTTCAAACGTCGCTTTATCGATACCGACCGCCTTGTCGTGCGTCGTTGCGGTAAATCGGTGACCGAGATTTTTGAGACCGAGGGCGAGGAGCGTTTTCGTGAGCTCGAGACCTCGGCGCTCCGTTCGCTCCAAAGCGAGCGCAGCCTGCTGGTTTCCTGCGGCGGAGGTATCGTCGAGACTCCGGTGAATATTGAGCTTATGCACCAGATGGGTATCTGTGTGTATCTCGAAGGTGACTTTGAGGATTCGATTCGCCAGATTCGTCGGTCCGACACGCGTCCCGATTTCCGTTCGCCCGAGCATGCCGCGCGCCTGTTTGAGCATCGCCGTCCGCTATATCGCCAGGCCGCCGATATTACCCTTGATATTCGCAACAAGTCCTTCGAGGACGTTTCCTACCTTTGTGCCGAGATGCTTTTGGAGCGTGGGCTGCTATGATTCGCCGTCAACTGATCAATTTCCAAAACCGCAGTGTCGATGTCCGCGTCGGATTGGGCGCGTTCGAGGAGCTGTCGCGCATGTTTGCCTCGGCTGTGGGCAAGCCTAAGCGCGCGTTGGTGGTTTGGAACGACGCCACGTCAGAGCGTTTTGGCGAGGTCGTCGAGCATGCGCTGGTTGATGCCGGTTTTGTCGTGTCGCAGCTCCCACTTGAGGTTTCGCCTGCTGGTGCCACGCTGGCCGATGCCGATGCCATCTTTGGCGCCCTATCTGCCAACGGCATTACCTGCGACGATCTGGTTGTCGCCGTTGGCGATGCCGCAACCTGCTCGGTTGTTAGCTGGTGTGCTAATCAGTGGTGCGGTCGTACCGAGTGCGCCTTGCTGCCGACAACGTTCGACGCCATGCTCACGGTCGCGACGACCATGAAGCCGCTCGTCGCCTCGTCGTCGAATGCACTTCCCACTATCGCGTTCCGTCCCGAATCGGGCTTGGTCGTGTGTGACCTCGACCTTGTTCGCGAGGCGGACCCCGAGGATCTCAAGCTCGGCTATGTGGTGCTTGTTGGCACCATGCTTTCGAGCAGCAAGTCCCGCTGGAATCAGTTTACCGAGACTGTTCCCGAGATTCTTGCTGGCGAGGAGGTCGCGCTCGTCAATGCTGTGCAATGGTCCCAGACCGCGCGCAAAGATGTGCTCATGGCCACGAACCCCAGTGCTCGCCATGCACTCGATTTTGGTAAGACAGGGGAGCGCACCCTTCGCGCCTGCCTGGGCGAGGCCGCGGCTAATGTTCCCGCATACCAGCTCCTTTCCGAGGGTATGCGCTTTGAGGCGCGCCTAGCACATGATGCCTGTGACTTCGATATCGACAATGTGTTTGATCTCGACGATTGCCTGGAGGACTTTGGCATCGAAGAGCTTGCCTTCGACTTGGAGCCCACCGCGTTTATCGAGGAGTTCCGCAAGCAGCAGTTTGCTCGCTCAAACCGCAGCATGCTGCCGCTGCCCGCGGCGCTCGGCGCCATTCGCCTGACAAATGTCGAGGACGAGATTCTCGAACGTCATGCGCAGGCGTATCTGGCTTCTCGCAAGGAACTTTTTTAACTTTATTGACATCCATCGTCTTTCGTATCATTTTGAGGGACGGGTTTTCAATCGGTTGCGAATCGCTTGCGGTTCGGCTATTCGTTTGAAGCCCGTCCTGCTCTTTTTGAGGACAATAAGAAAGGAATCTGAATGTCTGAGTTTGCTGCCGGTCCTGCCGGTCGTATCGAGCGTGTCCGTGCCCTGATGGTCGAGCGCGGCTACGATGCTATCGTCGTGCGCGATGAGGCCAACCTCCGTTGGCTCACGGGTGTGAAGGGCGTCTTCGATTACACCTTCGAGTTTCCGCACGCCGCATTTATTACGGCCGATCAATGTCTGTTCCATACCGACTCGCGCTATCTCAACAGCTTTGAGGAGAACACGCCCGCCGGCAGCCCCTGGGTCTACGACATGGACGAGGGCACCATCCCCGGTTGGGTTGCCGACAAGATCGCGGCCAACAAGTGTCGCGTCTGCGCCGTCGAGGATGACATGCAGATTAACTTTTACCAGGGTATTCAGCGTGGTCTTGAGGATCGCTCCGTCGCCTGCATGCTGCCGCTGATGCATGACGACATTCGTAAGATGCGCGCCATCAAGGATGCCGAGGAGATCGAGCTCATGCGACACGCGCAGTCGATCACCGATGCCGCCTTCCAACACATGCTCGGCTTTATTAAGCCCGGTATGACCGAGAAGCAGGTCCGCAACGAGCTCGAGAACTTTATGTTCGCCAACGGTGCCGACAGCTTGGCCTTTGGCTCCATCGTCGCGAGCGGTCCCAACACCGCCAACCCGCATGCCGTCCCGAGCGACCGTGTCATCGAGAAGGGCGATTTCGTCCTCATGGATTATGGCGCGGGCTACTGCGACTATCGCTCCGATATGACGCGTACCGTCGTGATGGGCGAGCCCACGCAGGAACAGCTCGACCTGTACGAGCTCGTGCGCCGCACCCACGAGGAGTGCGTCGCCGCTATCCATCCGGGCGTCGAGGGTAACGATATCTTCAAGCTTTCCAAGAAGATCATCGGCGATGCCGGTTATGGCGATTACTACAACCATGGCCTGGGCCATGGTGTCGGTATCGACATCCACGAGCTGCCCAACTTCAACCGCAGCAAGAACATCATCGAGGTCGGCTCGGTTGTCACCATGGAGCCCGGCGTCTACCTGCCCGGCGTGGGCGGCGTGCGCTTGGAGGATTACGGTGTTGTCACCGAGAACGGCTATGAGCCCTTCACCAAGACCCCGCACGACTTGCACGTCATCGACTGCTAAGCCATTCAGTTTGATTTTGGAAGCGGGGCGTCCGAAATGATTCGGGCGCCCCGCGTTCTCTTTTTATGCGCTCGCCGCAGGCGCCGCCTGCAAGTGTATAATTTCGCTCGTATGTAATTTGGACGCTTGTGCGTTCTACCCATAACAAGAAAGGTCGCTATGCCTACCATTTCTACCGCCGACTTCAAGAACGGCCTCGGTCTCCGCATTAAGGACAAGGTCTACACCATCGTCGAGTTCCAGCACGTCAAGCCGGGCAAGGGTGGTGCTTTTGTGCGCTACAAGACCCGCGATATCAAGAGCGGTCGTGTCGTCGAGAACACCTGCAACGCCGGTACCAAGTTCGAGAGCGTCATGCTCACCACCCGTGAGTTCCAGTACCTCTACAACGACGGCGCCGACTACATCTTCATGGACAACGAGTCCTACGAGCAGGTTCCCGTTCCCGAGGACATGGTGGGCGAGAACTCCAAATGGCTGCGCGAGAACGACACCTGCCAGTTGCTCTTCGCCGACGACGAGCTCATGGGCGTGACCCCGCCGATGTTCATCGAGACCACCATCGTCCAGACCGACCCGGGCTTTAAGGGCGACACCGTTCAGGGTTCCACCAAGCCGGCCACCATCGACACCGGTGCTGTCATCCAGGTCCCGATGTACCTCAACGAGGGCGAGGTCATCAAGGTTGACACCCGCGACGGCAAGTTCGTCTCCCGCGTCTAGCAACCAACTCTTCTAGGAGGACTCATGCCCCAGGAAATCAAGATTGACGGCATCGGTATTTCGCCCGATGTTCTGACCGCCATCGTCTCGCGCGCCGTCACGGATGTCGAGGGCATCGCCTCCGTGGGCGTCAAGGACCTTGCCACCAACCTTGTCTCCATGATGCTTTCGTCCAAGTCCCCGGCTTCCGATCCGGCGGTAGAGGCCGAGGTCATCGGCGACAAGCTCGCACTCACCGTGCGCGTCGTGGTGTTCTTTGGCTATCCGTTCAAGAAACTCGCCGAGGCCGTTCGCTCCGCCGTGGTCGCAGCTATCGATGCCCAGGTAGGCGTCGAGGTCGAGCGCGTTGACGTTTGCATCGACGGCCTCGTTTTCCCCAAGGAGTAACCTTTGAGCCTTAAGGTTTATCGCGGGCGTACGCTTGCCCGCAGTCAGGCGCTGCAGCTGCTGTTCCAGGCCGAGGCCACGGACAGCCCGCTCGAGCGCGTCCTCGAGGGCGATTTCCTGATCTCGAAGGGTCCCCTCGACCCCTACGCTCTGGAGCTGTGCCGCGGTGCCTACGAGTATATCGACCGCATCGACTGCGCCCTGCGCTCCATCGCCAAGAACTGGGACCTTATGCGCATGCCCGGCGCCGATCGCAATCTGCTGCGTATCGCCGTCTATGAGATGCGCTTCCTCACCGACGAGGAGGTCTCGGACGCCATCGTGATCAACGAGGCTGTAGAGCTTGCCAAGGCCTATGGCACCGACCAGTCCGCGTCGTTTGTCAATGGCGTGCTGGGCAAGATCGCGCGTAGCGAGGAGCTGCCGGGCGAGGACCTGTATCAGGAGCTGCTGGCCGAGGACCGCGCCCGCGAGGAGGCCCAGGCCGCCGAGGCTGCTGCCAAGGTTGCAGCCGCTCAGGCTGCGGCCGGCGTTCTCGACGAGGGTGCCGAGGTCGCCGAGGTCGAGACCGGTACCGTCGAGGAGTAGCCATGCCAGAGGGTTCCGTCCGCAACTTCGACGAGATCTCGGACCGCTTGGACCAGATCATCGCTACCGTTCGTTCCAAGGATACGTCCTTGGAGCGTTCGCTCGATTTGTTTGACGAGGCGATCGAACTTGGCTCCCGTGCGGTCGATATGGTCGACAAGTTTGAGTTGACGCCTCGTGAGGCCGATAAGCTCGAGCAGGAATACGATGAGGATGCGGCAAACGAATCCCAGGATAGCCAGGCCGCGTCTCCGGATACGAATGGTTGATGGCATTCATGAAACGCGTGCGTCTCGATGACGAACTGATTTCACAGGGCATCTGCGCCGACCGCGCGGATGCCCTTCGCACTCTTATGGCCGGCTTGGTCTCGAGTGGCGGCGAGCGTTTGACCTCGCCGGGCCTTAAGGTGGCGCCCGGTCTGCCCCTGCACGTGAAGGGCCGTATTCCCTACGTGGGGCGCGGCGGGCTCAAGCTCGAGGGCGCGCTCGATGCGTTTGGGATCGATCCCATGGGCCTTGCTTGCCTCGATGTGGGCTGCTCCACGGGCGGCTTTACCGATTGCCTGCTCAAGCGTGGCGCCGCAACGGTCGTTTCGGTCGATGTGGGTCGCGCTCAGTTTGATTGGTCGCTGCGCCAAGACGAGCGGGTGAGGCTCCATGAGCGCACCAACGTGACACAACTGCCCGAGCTTGGCTACGGCGGCGCTATCGACTTGGCTGTCTGCGATGTGTCGTTTACGAGTATCGCGAATATCATCGACGCCGTGTTGGCGTGCCTGAAGCCTTCGGGTTCGTTCTGCACGCTCGTAAAGCCGCAGTTTGAGGCGCCGGCTGCGTTGGTGGGCGAGGGCGGTATCGTGACCGACCCCTCCGTCCGCCGCGATACGCTTGTGGCGGCGATTGAGCTCTTTGCCGCCAAGGGCCTGTTCCCGCTCGACGTGTGCGTGTCGCCCATCCATGGCGCCAAGGGCAACGTCGAATTTTTCCTGTACGGCACGAGGTTTTCCTCTGGCGAGCGTGCCGACGATGAGCTGCAATCACAGGTAACGGCTTTGAGCGAGAAAGCTGCAACGCTATGAAGGTCTTTCTGGTTCCCAATTACTACAAGCAAGAGGCGGTCGAGAGCGGCCTTATGCTCGAGCTTTGGCTTTCGCGCCAGGGCTACGAGGTTGCATGGGCTGCCGATCAGCGTTCCAAGATCCAGCGTGCGCCCGATGTTGACGATGCCGACCTGGTCATTACGCTCGGCGGCGACGGCACGCTGTTGCGTGCCGCCCGCATTCTCAACTACCGCGAGATCCCCATCCTGGGCCTTTCCTATGGTCATTTGGGTTTTTTGACGGCTGCGAGCCCCGAGGATCGCGATATTTTGCAGGTCGTGAGCGATGCCCTTTCCGGTGAGCTCCATGTGAGTCGCCGCGCCACCCTCGCCGCGGATATCGTTTCGGTGCGCGAAGATGGCACGAAGGATGTCGTGCGCACGTTTGCCCTTAACGATATGGCGCTTACGCGCGGGCCCCTGTCCGATATGGTTGAGTTCGACATCACGGTGTCTGGCCATCATATCGACCGCCTGCGCGGTGACGGTGTCGTCGTTTCGACAGCGACCGGTTCCACCGGCTATGCGCTTTCCGCCGGCGGCCCCATCGTCAGTCCCGATTACACGGGCATGGTTTGCGTGCCCATCGCCCCACATACCATTCAGGCTCGCGCCTTTTTGACTTCGCCAAGCGATGTCGTTGAGATCTTTATGTCCGATGACCGCCCGAGCGTGCCTGCGATCGCCATCGATGGACAGTTTATTACCTGCGATGGCACGGTCGAGAGCGTGGCTGTGCGTCGCGGTCCCGGCGATGTTCTGCTGCTGGATTACGGCCCCGAGAGCTTCTATAACTCGGTGAGCCGCGTGTTCTACGGAGTTCGTCATGATCGATGAGCTGCAGGTTTCCAACATTGCCCTCATTCGCGAGGCGACGTTGGTTCCGAGCGCGGGCTTAACGGTTCTGACCGGCGAGACCGGCGCCGGTAAGACTGCGTTGCTCTCGGCGCTTAAGCTCATTCTGGGCGAGCGCGCGGATTCGTCGACGGTGCGCGAGGGCGAGACGCTTGCCAACGTCGAAGCGCGCCTGTTTGACGGCCCGCACGACACGGAGGGCTTCACCGTGCAGCGCAGCCTTTCTGCCGAGGGCCGTAGCCGTGTAAAAATTGACGGCCGCATCGCCAGCGTGCGCGAGCTTTCCGAGCGCGTCGGTGTGATGATGGATCTTTGCGGCCAGCACGAGCACCAGCGCCTGCTCGACCCGGCGCATCATGTTGCCATGGTCGATGCATGGGCGGGGCGCCCGGCGCTCGAGGCGCTCGATCGCTATCGTGCTTGCCTTAAGGTATCTCGCGCGGCTGCCAAAGAGGTCCGTCGCGTCGAAGAGGCCTCGCGTGCGCAGGGGAGTCGTGTCGAGGAGGCGCGCTTCGCTCTGGAGCGCATCGCCGAGGTCGACCCCAAGCCGGGTGAGTATGAGGAGCTCGAGGAGCTGCTGCCACGCTCCGAGCATGCCGAGGTGTTGGTGGCAACGGCCAACGATGCCCATGCGTCGCTTGCTGCCGAAGGGGGAGCACTCGATGCCGTGAACAGTGCCGTCGCGGAGCTTTCGCGCATGGCTACTGTCGATCGCAAGTTGGGTGATATCGCCGATGCGCTTTCGGATGCCTGCATCTCGCTCGAGGATTGTTCCAATGAGCTGCGTGCCTATCGAGATGGGGTCGCCTTCGATCCGCGCGAGCTGGCTCGCATGCGCGAGCGGTATTCCGATCTTAAGGGACTTTTGCGTCAGTGGGGTCCCACCATGGACGACGTGTTTGCCATGCGCGATAGCTCGCGAGAGCTGTTGTCGCTGGTAGACGATGGTGATGAGCAGATTAAGAAGGCGCGCGAAGCGCTTGGCGCGGCGGAGCGCGAACTGTTCGCCGCCGCCAAGGCACTTAAGCGTGCACGCAATACGGCAGCCCCGCGCTTTTGCCACGAGGTTGGCCGTCAGATGGCGCGCCTGGAGATGGGCGGCGCCGAGCTCGTTTGGGACTCGCGCGATCTTCCGCGCGCCGAGTGGACGCCGGCGGGTCCTTCGAGCTACGAGCTTTTGTATCGTAGCGGTGCCGGATTGACGCCGCGCCCCCTGCGCCGCATTGCGTCTGGTGGTGAGCTGAGCCGTGTCATGTTGGCGAGCAAGGTTGTTTTGGGTAACGCGGACGGCGTGGATACGTTGGTGTTCGACGAGGTCGATGCCGGTGTTGGTGGCTCTACTGCACGCGCCCTTGCGAGCGTTCTGGCAGATCTTGCCGCAACGCATCAGGTGATTGTCGTAACGCACCTGGCGCAGGTCGCCGTCATGGCCGACAAACATTACGTGGTGAGCAAAGAGCCCGGCGACGTTCCCCAAACCCATCTGGATGAGGTGACCGGGGACGCCCGTACCGCAGAGATCGCCCGTATGCTGAGCGGCGATCAATCGGAGGCGAGCTTGGCCCACGCAAAGCAGATGCTCGAGGAAGCGCGTGCTTAGGCCGAGCCGTTACATGTATGTTCGACCCGGCCGCCACGAAACCGGCCCATCTACTACGTTTAATAGGCTATCGGCAACCACGCCTTGAATTGCAAAAAGAAAACCGCAGGTAGAACGCCTGCGGTTTTTCTATTTTCGGTTTGTGGTTGGGCCATACTGATAAAACGTAGTAGATGGGCCGGTTTCGTGGTGAGTGGCGTTTGTCGGCTCGCCAAAATTTCTATTCCACGACCTTATCCGGCTGGATAAGCTCCTCGTAGTAGCTGATGTGCTCTCGGGCGTCCTCGATTTCGGGCAGCAGGAAGTTGTAGATGACCTCGATGATCATCGTGGCGCTGATCTTGGAGAACGCAAAGTCGCCCGTGGTGAGCAGCGCCTCGTGGTTCACGGTATTAAAGGTGTAGTCGGCTAGGCGAGCAAGCGGAGACTTGCTGTCGCTGCTGATGACGACTACGGTGGCACCACAGCCTCGAGCCGCTTTTGCCATGCGATTCAGTCGACGCGACTTGCCAGAGTTCGAGATCAGCACGATAACGTCGCCGGGGCGCAACGTGAGCGCAAAGCCGATTGATGTCTCGCTGATGGTGCTTGACATACAGCGAAGGCCCAGTTGTGAAAACTTAAACGTCGCGTCAAGCGCAACGGCGTTGGTATTACCTACGGCTGCAAACTCGATAGCCCCTGCGTTCTTAAACGCGTGCACGACGGCTGCCAGTGTATCGTGATCAATGCCATCGATGGTCGCATTGAGTTCACTGACCTTTGCGGCGAGGATGTTTTTGAGGCTCTGCTCCATATTATCGAGCGAGACCTCGTCGGTCAGGCCCTCGTTGCGCTGGCTCTCCAGGTCGCGCGCCAGCGAAAACTGAAAGCTGCGAAAGCTTCCAAAGCCCAGCTTGCGGCAGAAGCGCGAGACGGTGGCCTCGGAGGTTGCGGCGGCGCGCGAGAGCTGGGCGGCTGTTAGGAGCGGTGCCTCGGACTGGTGCTCTAGGATATAGTCGACAATGCGCTGCTCGGACTCGCTGTATCCCTTGTGCGTGCTAATAAGGGAGAGTGCGCTCTTGCTGCTATTGGACATGGATGACTCCTGGTTGGCATTAAAAGCTGTCTTGTTGTGTGCCGCTCTAGTATACGGGGATTTTAATTACAAGATACACCTTGCTGTTTCAATAGTTGATGGTAAACTTTCATCGACCGTTTACGGTTATGAAAGAACCTTTCACCGGAGAATTGGGACATTTCCCTTTCCGCGAAAGCGCTGGGTTGGTATCTTTCAAATGTGGAAAAGCGCGCAAGGACGCGCGTGTAGGGGAGCGCCCGCGGGCGCAGAACTCAAGAAGGAGGGACACATGGCTAAGTTTGACATCATCGCCGCCACCGGTTGCCCGACCGGCATCGCGCACACCTTCATGGCGAAGGAGGCGCTGGAGAAGGCAGCTGCCGAGCGAGGTCTGACCATTAAGGTCGAGACTCATGGCCAGGTCGGTGTCGAGAACGAACTCACGAAGGGTGAGATCGCCGGTGCCAAGGCCGTCGTCGTCGCAGCCGATAAGGATGTCCAGGCGGAGCGTTTCGCCGGTAAGCCCATGGTTTCCGTCGGTGTTTCCAAGGCCCTGTCCGTCGAGGCTGCCGGCAAGCTGATCGACCGCGCTCTCGCCGCCAAGGGCGACGACACGGTTGCGGCTGCTGCCGATGTCGAGGATGAGGTCGAGGAGAAGGAGTCCATCGGTCACATCATCTATAAGCACCTCATGAACGGCGTCAGCCACATGCTGGTCTTCGTCGTTGCCGGTGGTGTTCTGACCGCCGTTTCGTTCCTGTGGGGCATCACGTCCTTCGATTCGACGGCTGCCGACTACAACAGCTTTGCCGCTATGCTCAAGATCATCGGCGGCATCGCCATGAACCTCATGGTTCCCGTGCTTTCCGCCTATATCGCCGAGTCCATCGGCAAGCGCCCGGCGCTCGTTCCCGGCTTTGTCGCCGGTATGATCGCCATCCAGGGCCTGCCCGTTAATGCCGAGACCGGCATGATCGATGCCGGCGGTGCCGGCGTGGGCTTCGGCTTCCTGGGCGGCATCGTCGGCGGCTTCCTCTCTGGCTATGTCATCCTGCTGCTCGAGAAGGTTTTTGCCAAGCTGCCCAAGAACCTGGACGGCCTCAAGGCTATCTTCCTGTACCCGCTGTTCTCGACCGCCATCGTCGGTCTGGTTATGCTCGGCATCTCCGGCCCCATGGCTGCCATTAACACCGCCATGATGGACTTCCTCAAGGGTCTGTCTGCCTCTGGCGCTGTTGTCCTGGGCCTTGCCATTGGCTGCATGTGCGCCTTTGATATGGGCGGCCCGGTCAACAAGGCTGCTTACGTCACCGGTACCGCTATGCTCACCGAGGCCCTGGCTGCCGGTGTCGGCACCGACACCTATAACTTCGGCACCAACTTCATGGCTGCCGTCTCCGCCGCCTGCATCGTTCCGCCGCTGATCACCACCTTTGCCGTTATCGTCGGCAAGAAGTATTTCAGCCAGGAGGATCATGACGCCGGTATCGTCAACCTCATCCTTGGTTGCACCCACATCACCGAGGGCGCCATTCCGTTCATGACCAAGAACATCTGGCCCGTCATGCCCATCATGATGCTCGGTTCCTCCATCGCCTCGATCCTGACCATTATGTTCAACGTCCACGATCCGGCGCCTCACGGTGGTTTCCTGGTCCTGCCCGTTGTCGAGAACGGTCCGCTGTGGGTCCTCGCGATCCTCATCGGCGCCGTGGTCGGTGGCATCCTGTTCGTTGCTTTCAAGAAGTATGACTTCGAGAAGAAACAGAAGGCCGCTCCCGCCGCTGCTGCTAAGCCGGTCGAGGCTCCCAAGGCCGCTGCCGTCGAGGCCCCCAAGGCTGAGGCTTCCGACTTCGTGAAGGTCGAGAACGTTTTTGTCGCCGAGGACTTTGCTTCTCGTGACGAGGCCCTGAGCTTTGTCTCCAACCAGGCTGTCAAGGCCGGTATCGCTGACGACGCCGACGCCGTAATGAACGCCTTCCTGGCCCGCGAGGCCGAGGGCACCACGGGCATGATGGAGGGCTTCGCTATTCCGCATGCCAAGTCTGATGCCATTACCGAGGCCGCCGTCATCGTCGTCAAGGACGACTCTGGCGTGACCGGTTGGGACACCATGGACGGCGCTCCCGTCAACGTGGCTATTGCCCTGCTCATCCCCGGTGCCCAGGCCGGCACCACGCATCTCAAGATCCTGTCCAAGGTCGCCGAGGCGCTCATGGACGAGGGCTTCCGTGCCACCGTTAAGGGTTCCACCGACGCTGCCGAGATCGCTAAGACGATCAACGCCCGTCTGGTCTAATCCCGCAGCTTGCGAATAACATCGCCCCCTGTATATAAGGCGGAGACTCCATCAGGGGTCCCCGCCTTTTTCAAGTTACCCGGTATTTAGACACGTTTCCTTTCTGCCGACAGTTCGGGATACTCCTCAGTTCACAGGAGGGCATAGACAACCGCATCAACCAGATTAACCAGGCGAACAAATTATCAGCCAGAATTTCGTTCGCACGATATTGCTTTGGACCGACTGAGTTTCCGCAGCTTGCTCGCCCACAGGGGGCCGGTCGCGGCCTGTGAGATTTATCGCGAGTTCCGCACGAGCCGAAGAGCACTTAATGTGCTCTTCGTGCGAGCAGGACTGTAGAGCAGCAAACTTAACCGCCCCGCCCGGCAGGCGAGCGTGCAGGAACGACATCTGTCCAACAATTCGTGCGAAACATAATGAAAAACCGTTTGA
This sequence comes from Collinsella sp. LCP19S3_D5, assembly GCF_052121415.1. Classification (NCBI taxonomy): domain Bacteria; kingdom Bacillati; phylum Actinomycetota; class Coriobacteriia; order Coriobacteriales; family Coriobacteriaceae; genus Collinsella; species Collinsella sp. LCP19S3_D5. The sequence goes on along the minus strand of NZ_JBQKEH010000001.1, from coordinate 204,313 downwards.
TGTGAGTTAATATAATCAACGTCGTGAATATGGCTCCTGTCGCATGGCTGATAGGGGTTAAACACAAAAAAGGAGTCAATTATGGTTTCTGAGAAGGCTACCCTCGTTAATCCTCAGGGTCTTCACATGCGTCCGGCTGGCCTCTTCGCCTCCACCATGGGCAAGTACGCCTGCGACGTGACGGTCGTCACCCCCGAGAAGGAGGTCAACGGCAAGTCCCCGATGGCCCTCATGGCTGCCGGCATCCCCTGCGGTACCGAGGTCGAGGTCAAGTGCGACGGCGCTGACGAGGCCGAGGCTCTGGCTGCTGCCATCGAGCTCATCAAGAGCGGTCTTGGCGAGTAGAACTCAAACGGGTCGCATGTTGAACAACTAAGTTCATATTTGGGGGCGCAGTGACCTGTTTAAAGGGAACTGCGCTCTTTTGTCATGGATATGGCAAAACGCTTTATCACATGACACGGAGAGAGGAATAGGAATGTATCAGGGAGTCAACGCTTCCGAGGGCATCGGTATCGGCACCGTCATGGTTGCCGTCGAACCCGACTTGACGTTTGAGCCGCACGAGGTTGCTGATTCGGCAGCAGAGAAGGAGCGCTACCAGACCGCTCTTTCGGTCTTCTGCGAGAAGACTCAGGCTCAGGCCGACCACATGAAGGAGACGGTGGGCGAGGCCGAGGCCGAGATCATGAGCGGACACATCGTCCTGGCTCAGGACCCGGGCATGACCGACGCCATCAACGCCGCCATTGACGGCGGCACCTGCGCCGAGCAGGCGCTCATGGACACCTCGACCATGTTTGAGAACATGTTCCTGTCCATGGACGATGAGATGTTCCGCCTGCGCGCGGCAGACATCGCCGACATCCGCACCGGTATTCTGGCCGAGCTTTTGGGCAAGGAGGTCGTCGATCTCTCCGTCCTGCCCGAAAACACTGTCGTTGTCGTGCACGACCTTACGCCGTCCATGACCGCCACGATCGATAAGGCCCACGTTGCCGGTATCGTCACCGAGACCGGTGGCCGCACGTCGCACTCCGCGATCATCGCCCGCGCCCTCGAGATTCCGGCTGTCCTTTCGGTTGCCAACAGCTGCACCGCGCTCCGCAACGGCATGACCGTTGTCGTCGACGGTGGCAAGGGTATCGTCGAGGCCGATCCCGACGAGGAGACGCTCGCCGCCTATACCGCCAAGGCCGAGGCTTTCGCTGCCGAGAAGGCAGCCCTCGAGGCTTTCCGTGGCAAGCCGTCCGTGACTGCCGATGGCATCAAGAAGATCATTGCCTGCAACATCGGTAACCCCGATGATGTGCCCAACGCGCTCGATCACGACGCCGAGGCCATTGGCCTGTTCCGTTCCGAGTTCCTGTTCATGGACTCCGCCGAGCTTCCTTCCGAGGAGGAGCAGTTCAACGCCTATCGCAAGGTTGCCAGCGCGCTCAATGGCGCTCCGGTCATCATCCGTACGCTCGACGTGGGTGGCGACAAAGAGATCCCGTACCTGCACATGGTCAAGGAAGAGAACCCCTTCATGGGCTTCCGTGCCGTGCGTTACTGCCTGGCCAACCCCGACCAGTACAAGGTACAGCTCCGCGCTCTGCTGCGCGCCAGCGCCTTCGGTGATGTCAAGATCATGATCCCGCTCGTCACTTGCGTCGAGGAGGTCTTGGCCGTTAAGGAGCTCGTCGAGGAGTGCAAGTCCGAGTTGACCGAAGAGGGCCGCAAGTTCAACGAGAACATCGAGGTCGGCATTATGGTCGAGACGCCTGCCGCATCGCTGATCGCTGACCGCCTGGCCGAGGTCGCCGACTTCTTCTCGATCGGCACCAACGACCTGATCGGCTACACCATGTGTGCCGACCGTGGTAACGACACCATTTCTAACCTGTACCAGGTGTACTATCCCGCCGTGCTTCGCTCGCTCAAGAACATCATCGAGAGCGGCGTCAAGGCTGGCATCATGGTCGGTATGTGCGGCGAGGCCGCTGCCGATCCGCTGCTTGAGCCGCTGCTGATCAGCTGGGGCCTGGAGGAGTTCTCGATGAGCGCTCCGTCTATCCTTCGCGCCCGCAAGACCATCAGCCAGTGGACCAAGGCCGAGTGCGACGATCTCGCCGAGAAGGCGCTCGCCTGCAACACTGCCGAAGAGGTCAAGGCGCTGCTTGAGGCTGCCGCTCGCTAATTTGGTATCAGAGGTAACCGCGTGGTTGGAATGGGCTGGCCGCGCGCTCTCAAATATACAGGGGGTACTGTAAATGTTCTACACGCTAACCGCTAACCCGGCTGTCGACATGACGGTTTCGAGCTCTCCGCTCGAGCCCGACGAGAACGTCCGCACCGGCTCGGCCAGCTACACGGCTAACGGCAAGGGCCTCGACGTGTCCTTCGCCTTTAAGAAGATGGGCGTCGACACCGTCGCGCTCGGCTTCTTCGCCGGCTTCACGGGCAAGTTCATCGTCGAGGAGGTCATGAACCTGGGTTGCCTGTGCCGCCCGGTCTGGACCGACGGCATCACGCGTATCAACACCTATGTCAACGATGGCCAGCACGAGTACGGCATCCTTAACCCCGGCGCCCCGATTACGCCGGAGCACCAGAAGGAGCTCTACAACATCCTGGACACCGCGGGCGATCTTGAGTGCCTGATTGTCTCCGGCTCCGTGCCTCCCAAAGCTACGCCCGACTTCCTGGCTCAGGTCATGGAGCACGCTCAGGCTCGTGGCGCCGACGTCGTCCTGGACCTGTCTTCCGACAAGCTCAAGGAGCTCGCTCACAAGAAGCCGCTGCTCATCAAGCCGAACCATCACGAGATGAAGGCCATCTTTGGCGTGCCGGTCGACACCGACGACGAGGTCCGCGTTGCTATGAAGATGGCTCACGATGCCGGCGTCCAGAACGTGCTGCTCACCCGTGGTAGCCGCGGCGACGCTTACTTCTCCAACGGCGAGGACATCTGGTACGCTAAGCGTGAGTTCAACATCAAGCTGGTCTCTTCCGTCTGCGCCGGCGACTGCACTCTCGCTGCGTTCCTGCACAAGTGGTACAGGGATCGCGATAACGTCGAGGAGGCCATGAAGCTCGCTATGGCCACCGGCGCCAACGTTGCCGAGTCCGTGGGCATCGGCGACTTCGGTCACGTCGATGAGTATAGTAAGCGCGTTGCTGTCCGCAAGCTCGATCGCAAGTAAGCGAAACGCTACATATTCGTGGCTATATGGCGCCCCGGTTCCGGCCGGGGCGCTTTTTTGTTCCGCCATGGGGGAGACGTGTCCTGCCGTACTTCATCGCTTCCACACCGTTCACCGAGTTGTCCTAGCCTTTTGTCTATGCGTGGAATATACTTTCATTAACACGTTGTTTTGTGAAAGGAACATTCATGATTTACACGCTCACTGCAAATCCCGCCATTGATTACAACATTTCCTGCGACGGACTTTCCGCCAACACCGTCACCCGCACGCGCAACGCGGTTTATACGCCCAATGGCAAGGGTCTCAACGTCTCGTTCACCCTCGATCACTACGGTGTCGACACCACGATCCTGGGCTTTTTTGCCGGCTTCTCAGGCGAGTATATCGTCAAGGGCGCCGAGGCCCTGGGTGTGCCCGTCAAGCCCGTGTGGACTGACGGCATCACGCGCGTCAACGTTTTCCTCAACGCCGGTCCCGATACCGAGTACAACATGGTCAATGCAGGCGCTGCCATCAATGCCGCCAACGAGCAGGAGATGTTTGAGCTCATCGACTCGCTCGACGACATGACCTGCCTGGTCATTAGCGGCTCGCTGCCCCCCAACACCTCCGAGGGTTTCCTGGCCGAAGTTCTTCGCCGTGTTAAGGCAAAGGGTGCCGAGTTCGTGCTCGATATTTCGAGCCATCAGCTGGCCGATCTCATTGCCATGGAGCCGTTGCTCATTAAGCCCAACGACGACGAGCTGCTCGACATCTTTGGCATTAAGGTGAGCGGTGGCGACGACGAGACCGTTAAGTGCGCTATGGCTGAGCTGCATGCCAAGGGCGCTAAGAATGTGCTGTTGACCCTTGGTGGCGACGGCGCGTACTTCTCCAACGGCGAGCACATTTGGTTTGCCAAACGCACCTTTGAGGTCAAGCTGCTCTCGACGGTCTGCGCCGGCGATTCCTCGCTTGCCGCCTTCCTGTCCGTGTGGCATGATGCCCCCGAGTGCGTCGAGGACGCCCTGCGCCTCTCGATGGCAACCGGTGCCAACGTGGTCGAGTGCCCTGGTTTGGGCGATTTTGCCAAGGTGGACGAATATAAGAAGCTCATCGACGTTCGCCAGGTCTGCTAACCGTTTAGACACATCGTTGCCGAACACCCGCTTTGGATCTCCGAGGCGGGTGTTTTTATCTGTTGGCCGCATGGGCTCTACTGTCTCGTTCGCGCGAATCGACGATGTGATTTCATGTGCGCTCACGCTTGTTTCTTGCTAGACTGCTTGAGAACCATCGTTTAACGCTCGCAAGCGTAGGAGGCCATAGGTATGTGTAATGTTTCGCTCAACGGTACGCAGCCCACAGATGCCTCCCTGCGTGTGCTACGTGCGCTTGAGGACGCCGGTCTCGAGGCCTGGTTCGTAGGCGGTTGGGTGCGTGACGCCCTGATGGGACGTCCCAGCCACGATGTTGACATGTGCTGTAGCGGCCTGTGGCAAGAGTCCAAGGCGGCGCTCGAGGCAGCCGGCATTGCGGTAGTTGAGTCGGGCATAAAATTTGGCGGCATTACCGCCCTTTGTGACGATGAGCGTATTGAGGTCACGACGTATCGCCTGGACGGTTTTTACACCGATGGTCGCCATCCCCAGAGTGTGGAGCGTGCGGCGTCGCTTGAGGACGATCTGGCACGTCGTGACTTTACCGTTAACGCCATGGCTTGGCATCCCCAGCGCGGTCTTGTCGACCGTTATGATGGCCAGGGCGACCTGCAGCGTAAGCTGATTCGTGCCGTCGGAGATCCCAAGCGTCGCTTTAACGAGGATGCGCTTCGCATGCTGCGCGCCGTGCGTTTTGCCTGCCGTCTGGATTTTATGATCGAGCCTAAGACCAAACAGGCGCTTGCCGAGTGCTCGCCGCTGCTCGATGCCGTGGCACGTGAACGCGTGGGCATCGAGCTCGAGGGGATTCTATCGACCGGTCACGGGGGAGACGCGATGCTGCGCTACCCCGAGCTTGTTTGCGCCGCCGTGCCCGAGCTTGCGCCGGCTCGTGGGTTTGACCAGCGCAGCGTCTACCACGCCTTTAATGTCTACGATCATATCGCTCGCGTTTTGACGGTAGCGGGGGAGCTGGCGCTGTGTGACGGCGTGGCGCCTTCGTCGAGCTTAATGTGGGCAGCGTTTTTGCACGATGTCTCCAAGCCCGATTGCTTTACGGTCGATCATGCGGGCAGCGGCCACTTTTACGGTCATCCTGAGCTTGGTGCCAAGAAAGCGCGCGCTATTATGGATCGCTTGGCGCTTTCGCACGATTTGGTTCGCGACGTGTGTCTGCTTATCAGGTATCACGATAAGCCGTTGCGCCCCGAGCGCTCCTGTTTGCTCAATATGATGCGCTCGCTTTCGGGAGAGGGCGTCGACACACCGCGTTTGATTGACGAGCTTATGGACCTTAAGCGTGCCGATACGCTGGGTAAGGCACCGTCGTGCTTCTATTACGTCGAGACGATCGAGGAGATGCGTTCGCTCGCACACGAACTGTTGGAAGCGGGGGAGCCCTATACGCTTAAGATGCTTGGCATCAACGGAGGGGACCTGATTCGCGCCGGCGTCAAACCGGGGCCTGAGCTGGGACAGCTTCTCAACGTCGCCCTCGACGCCGTGATCGAAGACAACGTCCCCAATACCCGCGAGGCCCTTCTGACCCACCTCAACCTGGGGTAGCTCATTTGGGACGGGGCTTTTTTAGCTACCCCCGCTGTCAATAGGACGAACAATCGTGATTCTGGCAGGGGTAGCTAAAAAAGCCCCGTCCCAAATTAGCTACCAGGTTGACCTGTGTGTTTCATAACCTCACGACAAAATTTGGCCAATTTGGAATTTCTTCTTGCGCTCGCGTTTTTTGTCCCGTAATATATGTCCTCGCAGCACGGCAGTGCAGGTGTCATGTGGCCCGTTCGTCTAGCGGTTTAGGACGCCGCCCTCTCAAGGCGGAGATCACCAGTTCGAATCTGGTACGGGCTACCACTTCTTTTCTGCTGAGGCTTATGGCCCGTTCGTCTAGCGGTTTAGGACGCCGCCCTCTCAAGGCGGAGATCACCAGTTCGAATCTGGTACGGGCTACCAAGTTTTGGATACCCGACCTTCTTTTCGAAGGTCGGGTTTTTTATTACCTGCGGGCTTGTCTGTTAATCCCATTTGCCCCATAGCTTTACGTTTTGCTTATCTCCCATACGGGTACAATAGGCCAGATACATTGATGGTCAGAAGGAGCCTCATGACGGAGTCCTCTCAGCATACCCCAAAGCCTCAAGTCGATGTTTCGGGCGGCGATGACAACAAGAGCGCACGTCGTGGTGCCATCTTTATTGGCATTGTGCTGGTGGGCTATATCGTCTATTTGGTCGTGACCGGTCAGATGGGTCAGTTCTGGGCCGCCATGGCTAGCGTTCAGGCGCCGTGGCTCGCTTCCGCGTGCTTCTGCATGTTCCTATACTTGTTTTTTGGCATCGTGGCGTACGCGATTGCCGTATGGCTCGATCCCAATTCGCCTGTCGGCATCCGCGACCTCATTTCGGTCGAGGCGAGCGGCATTTTCTTTGGCAACCTGACGCCCATGATGATGGGCTCCACGCCTGCCCAGATTTATCGCCTGACCAAAGCTGGCCAAAATGTGGGCGAAGCGGGTGCCACGCAGTTCACCCGCTTTATCGTGTACCAGTTTGGTTTGGTGGCATGGGGTGCCATTCTGCTGCTCGCCCGCATGCCGTTTTTCGCCGAGCGCTATGGCGACATGACGCTGCTTTGCGTCTTTAGTTTTGGCGGCCACTGCTGCATTCTTCTCGGCATCTTTGCCGTGGCGTTGATGCCCAAGACCGTCACGCGCGTCGCACATTGTATTATCAATTGGCTCGAGCGCATGGGCGTTTCCGCTACTAAGATCGAGGGTTGGCGTACCTTTGTCGATGGTGAGATCTACTCGTTCTCCGAGAAATTCAAACTCTCTGCCGGCCATTTTTCGTCCATGCTGCTCACGGTCGTCATCACCATGTTGCAGCTGGCGTTTTTCTACCTGGTTCCGTATTTTTTGATGCTTGCCTTTGGTCAGTACGACGTTGACTTTTTCTCGGTCATGGCGGCGAGTGCTTTTGTACAGCTGTTGAGTTCCGCCGTCCCGCTGCCTGGCGGCACCGGTGGTGCCGAGGGCGGCTTCGCGCTGTTCCTGGGTCACTTTTTTGGCACGGCAGCGACTGCCGGCTATCTGCTTTGGCGTCTGATCACCTTTATCGCGCCGACCATTTTGGCCGCCCCTCTTTTGGGCCTTAAGAGCGCTCATAACGAGAGTATCCATGCGCGCTGGGACCGTATGATGTGCAAGCTCGGACGCACTACTCAGAAGCCTTCTGCGTCCGTTAAAGCACATCCAGCCTCTCAGGTTACCGTGGACCCCAATCAGCATGCTCAAAAGACTGCTGTGGCCTCTAAACCGGCACGGAAGACCTATGTTCGTCAGACTGGCGACGGTATCCGCGTTTCCCCTGCGGCGCTCAATAAAAAGAAGCGGCCCTAGAGCCCAGTTGGTGAGTCGTGCGTTCTTAATGATGCTCGTCATTGCGATGCTAGATGTAGGATAATCCTCTTACGTTGATTATCTCCCACTTGTACAGGAGCTATAGGTGGGCAGTTGACATGAAGGGGGCACGTCTATGGCCACCACTAAACCGCGCCTTGACCGCCGCATCGTTCGCAGTCGCAATGCGATTCTTTCGGCATTCGAGCGACTGCTGATGGAAAAGCCCCTCGCCGATATTACGGTGAGCGCCATCGCGCGCGAGGCAAATGTCGACCGTAAGACCTTCTACGTGCACTTTGGCACGGTGGACGGCTTGCTCGATGCCATTGCCGTGGATGTGGTCGAGATGATTGTCGACTCAGTCGAGAAGACGCTTTCCTCTATGGGCGGTAACACCAACGAGCGCGCACTCGGAGCGGCGGCGACCTTCTTCAAAACCGTTAACGAGGCGCTGTGCAACAATTTGGTGCTCAATCGCCAGCTGATTGAAAACATTCCGCTCGACGATTTTATGACGCGCTTGCGTGTGCCGCTCGAGCACGAGATTGCCGAGCGCGACCTGCTGCCCGATGGCTTAAAGGACGAGCTGTTCGACTATTATCTGGCGTTTTTGCTTTCGGGCATTATCGGCATTTACCGCACGTGGGCATTGTCCGACGGCTCGGTTCCCATCGAGCGCGTCTCGGCGGTCGCCAACGACCTGACCCTGAACGGCCTTTCGAGCCTGGATTCTAAGCTCGGATAGCTAAGGCCCGCATTCTTGGCAACAATTTGGGCCCGTGACCTTGTGACGGATCGCAGACACGGGCCCAAATTGTTGCGTGTGTAAGGTTATGACTTACTGATAGCGCAGGCACTCGACTGGATCGAGCTTTGCGGCGCGGCGGGCGGGGTAGAAGCCAAAGATCACGCCGATGCCGACCGATACGGCAAACGCGACCAGCACAGTCGAAATGGAGAAGCTCGGCGTAATCGACCCGGTGGCTCCAAATTCGTCCATAATGGCCGAGTTGGCGGCAAAGAACGTGAGCCCCCAGGCCAGAAGATAGCCAATCACGACACCCAAAATGCCGCCGGTGATGCACAGCGCCGAAGACTCGGCCAAAAACTGTGCGGTGATATCGCGACGGCTGGCACCCAAGGCTCGACGAATACCGATCTCGCGGATGCGTTCGGTCACATTGGTGAGCATCATGTTCATGATGCCGATACCGCCCACGAGCAGCGAAATGCTGGCAACGGCGCCCATGATGAGCGAAAACGCGCCCATAAAGGAGTTGAGGGCGTCGATGGCGCTTTTCATTGAGGTCGCCGACACGCTGTCATATTCGTCGTCATCCGCGATGCCCTTCATGCTGCGCACCTTGGATTCAATCGTCTTGCACAACTCATCTATGTCCGTACCCTCGGCGGCGAGCGCCGTTACGCTGGGAAAAGACGGGTTCTTGTCGCCAAAGAGGCCCGAGATGGTCTCGCGCGGCATGTAGAGCGTGAGTGAGCCCATGGAGTCGCTGCCGCCGTCGATAACGCCGATAATCTGCACCTCGCCGTTCGACACCTTGATGGTCTTGCCGAGCGCGTCCTGTTCGTTGCCGTACAGCTGGTCCGCGCCGCCGCGGCTGATGAGCGCCACGCGTGCGCCAGATTGGGACTCAGCCTGGGTATAGGTGCGCCCCGCGACGAGCTTGCTGGCGCCCACTGCGTCGAGCATGTCGCTATCGACGCCCTGCGCCATGACGTTATAGCTTTTGTCACCGGCCTTGTACTCGGTATAGGCACTGTCCACGATACCGATCTGCTCGATCTGCGGCACCATCTTGCGAAGATTCTCAACGTCCGACTCGGTGAGCTCTTGCGACGAATAAATCTGCACCATACGCGCGGCGTTGAGGCCCAGGCTGTTGACCAGGCTGTTTTGGATACCGCCGATAAGCGAGGTCATGGCAATGACGGAGGCGATGCCAATAACAATGCCCAGGATGGTGAGTAGGCTGCGTCCCTTGTTGGCCTCGAGGGAGTGAAGGGCTTCTTGGATAAGGTCGCGCGTGCTCATGCCTTCACTCCTTTCGTCGGATTGGCGTGTGCGGAAATCATGGGCAGGTTATCAATGGCGCCGTGCAGGGTCTGCGGTGCGTGCGCGATGTACGCGCCGTCGTGGATTCGGCCGTCGCGAATGGTTACGGCACGGTCGGCCTCGGCGGCGATACCGGGATCATGCGTGATGAGCACAATGGTCTTGCCACGTTCCTGGAGTTTGTGGAAGGTCTCCATCACGAGCGCTCCGGTGGCGGAGTCCAGGTTTCCCGTCGGCTCGTCCGCCAGGATGATGGGCGGGTCGTTGACGAGGGCGCGCGCGATGGCAACCCTCTGCATCTGTCCGCCTGAGAGCTCGGAGATGCGGTGGTCCCAGTGGTCGACCGGCAGCGTGACGGCTTGCAGCGCATGAACGGCGCGCATCTCACGCTGAGACCGCGGCACGTTGGTGTACGACAGCGGCAGCATGACGTTTTCGATGACCGATAGGCGCGGCAGCAGGTTAAAGCTCTGAAAGACAAAGCCGATGCTCAGGGCGCGGACTTCGGTGAGCTCGTCATCGTCGAGCTCCGCCACGTTGAGGCCCTGCAGGTAATAATCGCCTGCCGTTGGCTTGTCCAGGCAGCCCAGGATGTTCATGAGCGTTGACTTGCCCGAGCCAGAAGGGCCGGTAATGGCCACGAATTCGCCGGGATTCACTGCCAGGCTCACGTTATGCAGGATATGGGCGCAGCCGGCTTCGCTCTCAAAAATGCGATGCACGTTGCGGATGTTGATGACGGGACGCATTACAAGCCCTCGTCGGCAGACATGCTGCCAGAGTCGTCGCCGTCGGCCGTCATGCCTGCGCCGGTGTCCACGATGAGGGTGTCGCCGTCGCGCAGCTTGGTAACCGGTACGTCTGCGTTGATCTCATTGCCCTGGTCGTCGCGCTTGACCTGCGTCTTGCCGACCACGGCGTCGTTATCGTTTTGCGTCACAATGGTCACCTTCACGCGGCGCATCTCCTTGCCTTCACCGTCGGTTGCCACGTTGACGTAATAGTGCTCGCCATCCTCGGTCATGAGCGCCATGGTCGGCACCATCACCACATCGTCGAGCTGCTCGGTTACCACCGAGACCTCGGCAGTCATTCCGGGCTTAAGGCGGCTATGAGGTGCTTCTATGAGGATGTCGACGTTAAAGGTCACGCTGCCGCCGCCACCGTAAGTGGAGTCAGAGTTTGCCATCGACGCGATAGCCGTGACGGTACCCTGACTCACGATATCGGGAAACGCAGGATAGGTCACGTTGGCGCTCTGACCCACGGCGATCTTGGCGATGTCCTTTTCGCCCACCTGAACCGTCACCTTCATCTTTGAGAGGTCGGCGATCTGCATGCACTGCTTGCCGCCGCTCACGTCGCCTTCGCCCATGACCATGCCTCCGGCTACGGTGGCTCCCACTTTGGTGTTGAGCTCGACGATGCTACCCGAGCTAGGGGCCTTCACGGTACGCTCGGCCGCTTTCGCATTTGCCTGCTCGAGTGTTGCCTGGGCCGAGGCAAGGTTGCGTTGGGCGCTTGAGACAGCGCTGGCGTCGGCGGTTGCGTCAGCAGGGATGGTCGCTCCGTCGGCATCCATCTCCGGTGCGGCCTGTGCAGCGGCGAGTGCTGCCTGTGCGGTTTTCAAGTCTTCCTGGGCGGCCGTGACCGCACGCTGCGCCTCTGCAGCGGCGCTATCGAGTTCATCGTTTTTGATAGTCATGAGTACGTCGCCCTCGTTGACGCTCTGTCCGGTCTGCACGTTGATCTGTGCCACCGTACCGTCGACAGATGGGGAGACGACTGAGGCCGAAATGGGCTTGAGCTGTCCTTTTGCCTCGACGGTCGTGGTATAGGTGCCTTCCATGACCATATCGGTCACGGGTGCGCCTACAGACTGCGGCTGCGAATTGAGGACAATGCGCGCGATAATGGATAACAGGATAATGACGCCCGCAATGCCGGCCGCGATACCGCGTCGGACGAGCTTTTCATGACGCCGCTCGGCACGTTTGGCCTTGAGTTTGGCATAAGCCTCATCATCGGATATCCCGGCGCCACCTTGTACGTTGTCGTTTTGCTGCGTAGTGGGGACGCTTGTGATAAGCGGTAGGGTTTCAGTTGCGCTTTCCGGTGTGTGCTCGGCATCGTCTGGACCCGAGGTGATGGTGGGGACATTCGACATAGCGTCTCCTTTATAGAACGTATCGCGATAAGTATACGCACCCGCCGGTTGGGCGGGTGCGTATACGTGTTTCTTTCAGCATTAAAAGGTAGGTGACACGAGGCTTTGTTGTGTTGCATGTGATGTGCTATGAGTGCACGACCACGCATAGGCCTACGTTGATGCAATCGTGGAGTGCCTTGGCATCGGCCAGACGCAAGTTGATGCAACCGTGGCTGCCGCACCATTTGTACGAATTTGGGTCGTCAAAGCTCTGATCGTTTTGCCATGTTGCATCATGGAAACCAACCATGTTGCCTTCAAACGGCATCCAATATGACACGGGGCTTTCGTATTTTGGTTTTCCGGTCTTTGGGTCTTTGGCACCGATGAGCTTGCTTGCGCCGTCATTGCTATTGATCTGCCAAACACCCTCGGGGGTGGCATCCTCTCCCGGTTTGCCCGAGATAAAGTTGGCTTCCCAAACAATATTACCGTTCTCGTCATAGTAGCGCGCGTGCTGCTCGGACAGGTCGACGTCGATATACGCCTTCCAGTCGGGCTCTCCCTTTGCGGAATAGGTGTCGGCCTTCTGGGAGTACTTAATCTCGATTTCGCCGGTCTGCTTGTTGTTAATGGCGTCCTCGACCTGCTTGGCGAGTGCGTCGCTATCGACGGACCAGCCAAAGTCACCGCCCTCGACGGCACATTCTTTGCCATCGGCACGCGTCCACCAGCGGGTGGTGCCCACGGTATTAAAGCCGTTGGCGAGCTCGGCTGCCCAGCTACCGATCTGCGACGTATCGAGTGTGGGGTTGGCCGGATCGGCAAAGCTGATCCACTGCAACACGGAGCTACCGTCGACCTTGCCGGCATCCTCGCCGTTGAGCTTGAGGGTGACGTTGACGCCCAAGAAGTTGTTGGCGGCATCGCATGCGGCCTGAATCTGATCATTGGTCAGCGTTTCATTGAGCGGCTCATAGGCATCGTTGCCGAGCTTGGAAAGATCTACGGTCTCGGCCAGCGAGGCAAGCTCGAGCTCGGCATACTTAATGACATGCTCGCGGTTGAGTTTTTCGTTGGAGCGCGCCTTCTCGACGGTAAACTTGCCGGCTTGCTCGTCATAGGAGCTATTGGCCTCGAACGTACCCGAACGGCCCTCGTTAAACTCGTCAATGGCGGCGCCCAGATCCTCCTCAAACTTCTTTTGGTCAAAGGTGTCAGAGAGCATGGACAGGTCGACGTCTTGTTCAAGATCGACTTCGTTGGAGGTAGCGATTGTTTTGGTCTTGCCGCTTAAGGATTCCACAAGGCGGACCGGCCATATAAAGGCTTCGTTGCGGCTGATGATTTCTTTTGCGGCAGCTTCGCCGTCGACGATGGGTTCATCGGACTCGGGCTGATAGGTCCAGTTAAAGTCATCGCCTGTCACGGTGAGCTTATAGTGCTTCCATGCCGAGTTGACCTTAGTGGCAGCAGACGAAGCGTTGGAGAACGAGACGTCGATGCCGGCAATGGTGGTGTTGGGGTAGGCTACCTGCGAAAATGCGACAACGCCAACAATGTAAACGACAACAATGAGGCCCAGAGCAACGAAAAGGGTCATTTTCGCCCCGGATTTTTTCCCGTTGGCGTGGTTCTCTGACCCACGGGGGCCCTTGTGATGGTTTTGCGTGTGTGAAGGCGCGTGCTTAGTCGCTTTATTGCTCTGACGCTGCTGATACGCATGAGGGTTCTGGCGCTGTGAGGTGTTTCCCGAACCATGCTTTGTGCTATGCGTTGGCGTAATGGGGCGCGGCGACTGGACGCCGCCGGTAGGCCTAGAAGGCTGCTGCGGATCGGGAATCAGTTGGGTGCGGTCGTTTTGCGACATCGTATGCATATCCTTCGAGTTTCGCCTTGCGGCTCATCGTGTTTTTACTGGGCTTGCATTATAGCGATTACCTAGTTGTTTGTGGTATTGAAACGGTGGCATTGGCAAGAGGTTGGACTTTTGTCCCACCTCTTGTTTTGGACTGCTCTTTATCCGCACACACCGCATTTTGCACAGGCCGAAAGCGCGGCCGGAGCCTGCGCGATGCCGCCCTTTGCCGTCTCGCGCAGCGTGGCCGGCAACGCGTGGCCCACCGAGAGCATGACGTGTGCCATCTGGTCAAACGGCACCAGGCTCTTAATGCCGGCAAGGGCGAGCTGCGCCGAGCTAAATGCGGCCGCCACGCCGATCGCGTTGCGGTTTTGGCATGGCACTTCGACAAGGCCGCCCACGGGATCGCATACAAGACCAAGCATATTGCTCAGTGCGATAGAGCTAGCGTCGAGTGCCTGCTCGGGCGTACCGCCCAGCATCTGGACTAGCGCGGCAGCGGCCATGGCGGCGGCGCTGCCCACCTCAGCCTGACATCCGCCTTCGGCACCGGCGACGCAGGCACTTGTGGCGAGGTTGAGACCAATCGCGGCAGAGCAGTAGAGTGCGTCCATGACCTGTTCGTCATCGAGCTGTAGATGGTCGGCGAGCGCCAACACGCAGCCGGGCACGACGCCCGCAGAGCCGGCCGTGGGGGCGGCGACGATGACGCCCATGGTGGCAGAGCGCTCAAGCACAGCCATGGCGCGGGCTACGGCTTCGGTTTGGACGGCGCCCATCAGGTTTGTGCTCATATCGTTGCGGCGTGTGGCGTCGACGAGTTTTGCCTCGCCGCCGATAAGCCCGCCGAGCGAGCGCTGCGGTGCGGCGATGGGCGCCGTTGTCTCCTCGCGCATGACCTCGAGTACGCGGCGCATGGCGGCGACAGCGTGCTGCTCGCCGGTCAGGCGGGCTTCGCGTACGGCCATGACGGCGCCAATGTTGAGGCCCAGTTTGGCGCAGGCGTCGAGGAGCTGTTCGCCATCGTCGAAGATTTCCTTGGCGGAAACGCCGGGGGAGAGCGATGAGGCCGAGCCGGGAAGCTCAATGAAGGTGGCGTAATCGACATGGTCGAGCATGCGTAGCATGGGAACGACGATGTCATCGGGGGTGCCGTCGGTCTCAAATACGGAATAAGCTTGGCCGCCCACCTCGGTGCGGTAGGTGCGGCAGAAGGCAATGTTTACGTGTGCGTAGGCGAGCTGGTTCGTGAGCGCGGCGAGAACGCCGGGGACGTCTTGGTGCGCCACAAACAGGGTGGAATACATGCCCGAGATATCGACGCCGACGCCGTTGATGCGGCTGATGCGCATCTTGCCGCCGCCAAGGCTCTCGCCGCGGACCTGCGCCGTGGCGCCCGTGTCATCGACCATGTCGATGTCGACGGTGTTGGGGTGGATGGAGGCGTCGTCGCCCTTAATGTCAAAGTGATAGCTGAGGCCCTGCTCGCGCGCGAGGTCAAAGGCCTGCTTGATGTTCTCGTCGTCGGTGTCGAGGCCCAAGATGCCCGCGACGAGTGCGCGGTCGGTGCCATGGCCGCGGTAGGTGTGGGCAAAGGAGTTCCACAGGCCAAAGGTGACCTTGGTGATGCGGCCTTCCAGCAGGCTGGCGGCAACTTGGGCACAACGCAGGGCGCCGGCGGTGTGCGATGAGCTGGGGCCGACCATGATGGGGCCCAAGATCTCGAATGCCGAGGTCGTAGCTAGTGTTTGCGGCTTGCCTGCCATGGCTGCTCCTTTTCTATCCTGTCGTCCCGAGGGGCGGGGCATAAGGTCGCCTGCTCGGACAGTCCTGCTCGCACGGAGAGCACATTAAGTGCTCTCCGGCTCGTGCGGAACTCGCGATCGACCTTATGCCCCGCCCCTCGGGACTAAGGATACATGGTAGAAGTGCGCGTGCGCAAAATTCATTAGCTGGTGACGCGTCATGCATTGCATAACGAAATATCTTCACCACCGGTTAATAAAAAAGAGGTACCGGTTGTTCCGGTACCTCTTTTTGGTGCGTTTTTATTTGGCCGTAGCTTTTCTCGTTAGCTTACAGGCCGCAGGCTGCTTTGAGTTCGTCGATGCGGTCCGTTTTCTCCCAGGTAAAGTCGGCGTCTTCGCGGCCAAAGTGACCGTAGGCTGCCGTCTTTTCATAGATGGGGCGACGCAGGTCCAGGTCGCGGATGATTGCGCCCGGGCGTAGGTCAAAGGTCTTCTCCACGGCCTCGACGATCTTGTCCTCGGCAACATGCGCGGTGCCAAAGGTGTCGACCATAATCGACAGCGGCTTGGACACGCCGATGGCGTAGGCCAGCTCGACCTCGCAGCGATCGGCCAGGCCGGCGGCGACTACGTTCTTGGCGACCCAGCGAGCGGCGTACGCGGCAGAGCGGTCGACCTTGGTGCAGTCCTTGCCGCTAAAGGCGCCGCCGCCGTGACGGCCGTAGCCGCCGTAGGTGTCGACGATGATCTTGCGGCCGGTCAGGCCCGTGTCGCCCATGGGGCCGCCCACGACAAAGCGGCCGGTGGGGTTCACATAGATATCGGCGCCATCCCACGGCATGTTCTCGGCATCCATGACGGGTGCGATGACATGCTCGATGAGGTCGGCCTTGATCTTGCCCATGTCCTCAACTTCGGCAGCGTGCTGCGTGGAGATGACGATGGTTGTGACCTCCACGGGCTTTCCGTCCTCGTAGCGCACGGTGACCTGGGTCTTGCCGTCGGGGCGCAGATAGGGCAGGGTGCCGTCGTGGCGCACGGCGGACAGGCGTTCCGCCAGGCGGCTTGCCAGGTAGTGCGGCATGGGCATGAGGGTCTTGGTCTCGTTGGAGGCGTAGCCAAACATCATGCCCTGGTCGCCGGCACCGATCAGGTCGATCGGGTCGGTGGTAGCGCCGGTCTGGGTCTCAAATGACTCGTCGACGCCCTGGGCGATATCGGGGGACTGCTCGTGGATGAGGCTCATGACGCCGCAGGTATCGCAGTCAAAGCCAAACTTGGCGCGGTTGTAGCCGATGCGGCGGATGACGCCACGGGCGATTTCCTGCACGTCGACGTATGCCTGGGTGCGAATCTCTCCGGCGACGATGACGGTGCCGGTGGTCACGAGGGTCTCGCAGGCGCAGCGGACGTTTTCAACGTTGGCGGGCACGCCGTTTGGCGCAATATAGCCCTGCTCCTGCAGCTCTATTTCTTTAGCGAGGATTGCGTCGAGGACGGCATCGCTGATCTGGTCGGCGATCTTATCGGGATGGCCTTCGGTCACCGACTCCGACGTAAACACAAAAGACCCCTGCTGGGGCGGGATGGAACGAAGCTCTTCTGACATGATTGTCCTTTCGAATAACGTGTCCCAGCGACCGTTACCATTCCGCTGGGCTCTGTATGCAGGGGCACATCATAGCGCGTAAATCCAACATTCACACCCTTTCCGCACCTACTCATTAGGTAGCTAATTTGGGACGGGGCTTTTTTAGCTACCCCGGCTGATTGTTTGCTGGTTTAGCCGATAGCCTGCCAGGGCAGCTAAAAAAGCCCCGTCCCAAATTAGCTACCCGGCTTCGATGACTGGGTCGGTGCCCTTTGTGCGGAGGTGGGCATTGTTGCTTTATACTGGTGCGGTTAGACATCCATCCTGCAATCGAGGAGATTTCCATGGCATCAGACGTTCGCGTCCGCTTTGCACCCTCACCGACGGGCAAGCTGCACATCGGCGGCGCCCGCACCGCTATCTATAACTGGGCTTTTGCCCGCGCAAACGGTGGCACGTTCATCCTGCGCATCGACGACACCGATCCCACCCGCTCTACCGACGAGAACACGCAGATCATTCTGCGCGCTATGCGTTGGCTGGGCCTGGACTGGGACGAGGGCCCCGAGGTCGGCGGCGACTTTGGCCCCTATGCCCAGACCGAGCGCCTGGACCTGTACAAGCAGGCCGCCCAGAAGCTTTGGGACGAGGGCAAGGCCTATCCCTGCTTCTGCACCAAGGAGCAGCTCGAGGCCGACCGTAAGGCCGCTCAGGAGCGTAAAGACCCCTTCCAGGGCTATCAGCGCCGCTGTCGCGATCTCGATCCCGAGGAGGCACGCCGCCGCATCGAGGCCGGCGAGCCCTACGTCCTTCGCATCAAGGTGCCCGAGGACCGCGGCGATGTCGTCATCCACGATGCCGTCCACGGCGAGGTGACCTTCGACGCCAAGGAGCTCGACGACTTCGTCATCTTCCGCTCCGATGGCACGCCCACGTATAACTTCGCGACTGTCGTCGACGACGCCATGATGAAGATCACCCATGTCATCCGCGGCGACGACCATCTGTCCAACACCCCGCGCCAGGTCATGGTTTACGAGGCCCTCGGCGCGCCCGTTCCCACGTTCGCCCACATCTCCATGATCTTGGGTGCCGACGGCAAGAAGCTCTCTAAACGCCACGGCGCCACCTCGGTGGAGGAGTACCGCGACGCCGGTTACCTGTCCGACGCGTTCGTTAACTACCTGGCGCTGCTCGGCTGGTCGCTCGACGGCGAGACCACGATCATCCCGCGTGATGTCCTGGCCAGTAAGTTCTCGCTCGACCGCATTTCCAAGAACCCGGCGACCTTCGACCCCAAAAAGCTCGACTGGGTCAATGCCGAGTATATCAACAACATGTCCGACGCCCAGTTTGCCGACGAGATCATGGTCCCCGAGCTGCACGAGGCCGGTATGATCGAGGGTAACATCGAGTACGGCGAGGACTGGATCGATGCGCTTGCCGCCATCGTCAAGCCGCGCACCAAGATGCCGGTCGACGCCGTGACCGTCGCCGCCCCCATCTTTGCCACGGCCGAGACGCTCGAGTATGACGAGAAGTCTGTCAACAAGGGTCTGTCCAAGGAAGGCATGGGCGCCATTCTGGATGCCGCCAAGGTCGCGCTCGAGGGCGTGGATGAGTGGACTGCTGCCAACATCGACGCCGCGCTTGAGCCGCTGCCCGAGCAGATGGACCTCAAGAAGCGCGTGGTGTTCCAAGCTGTGCGCGTCGCCGTCTGCGGTAACATGGTGAGCCCCCCGCTGGGCGAGACCATGGCGCTCGTCGGCCGCGACGACTGCCTGGCGCGCATCGACCGCGCCCGCACGATGGCGCTGTAGCAGCTGCGTAAACGCATGTTTCCGAGCCCCGTTCACCCGAGCGGGGCTCTTGTTTCTAAAGACGTATGGGATGGGAGGTGCAGAGACCATGGCCGAGCAACTGTCGCTGTTTGGTTCGCCGGAACCTAAGGAAGCTCCGAGGTCCACGGCCCCTGCCGCCGCCCCGGCGCAGCCCGAGCCCGCACCCGAACCCGTCTCCGCCTACGCGAGCGTGGTCCTCGACATCCCGACCCGTGCGCTCTCCGAGCCATTCGACTACGGCATCCCGCAGTCCCTTGCCAACGACGCCCAGATCGGGTCCACGGTCCTGGTCCACTTTGGCAACCGTGCGGCCGCGGGCTATATCGTCGATATCGCGCCCGAGCTGGGCGACCTGCAAGGCAAGGACGCCCTCGACCCCTTGCGCATCAAGCCCATCGAGGCCATCCTCAGCAAGCCGCTCTTTACCGCCGAGGCTGCACGCATTGCGCGCTGGATGAGCTGCGAGTACGTCGCGACGCTTTCCGAGTGCCTGCGTCTGTTCTTGCCTCCGGGCGGCAGCCCGCGTGTCGTGAAGGGCGATGACGGCGTGTGGACCGTTGAGCGCCCCGCCGTAAAACCCATCCAAAACCGTTGGGTCATGCTCACGCCCGAGGGTTTCGACTACACGCCGCCCAAGACTGCGGTCCGTCAGCGTCAGCTCATCGACGCGCTCCAATGCGGCCCGGTCACGACGCGCGACCTCAACCTGCTCTACAACAGCATGTCGGCGACTATTAAAGCGCTCGAAAAACGCGGCGTCGTGGTGGTGGAGGAGCGCCGCGCCTGGCGTGGGTGTAGCGAGCAGACCACGTTGTCCTCGGCAATCGGCAAGGCGCCGGTCTCTCTCACCAACGGCCAGCAGCAGGCGCTCGCGCAGATTGAACGCGCCCGCCTTGATGCCCATGGCGATGTGGTCCTTGTCGATGGCGTCACCGGTTCCGGTAAAACCGAGGTTTACCTCTCGGCGATTGAGCGCGTGCTGGCGGCCGGCCGTTCGGCCTGCGTGCTCGTGCCCGAGATCTCGCTGACGGCCCAGACCGTCGGCCGCTTCCGCTCGCGCTTTGGCGAGACGGTCGCGGTTTTCCACTCGCGTCTTTCGGCCGGCGAGCGTCTGGACCAGTGGGATATGGTTGCCAGCGGTGCCGCGCGCGTGGTCGTGGGCGCCCGCTCGGCGCTCTTTTGCCCGCTCAGCGATCTTGGCCTCATCATCATCGACGAGGAGCACGAGACCAGCTACAAGCAGGGCTCCAGCCCGCGCTACCATGCGCGCGAGGTGGCTGCCGAGATGGCGCGCCGCTATCGGTGCCCGCTCGTGTTGGGCTCCGCCACGCCCTCGGCCGAGGCCCTCGACCGCTGTCGCCGCGGTATGTACAACGGTGCCACCTGGACGCGTGTCGAGATGCCCGAGCGCCCGGGACACGCCGTGCTGCCTACGGTCCGCATTGCCGACCTGCGCCGCGAGTTCGCGCACGGCAGCCGCTCCATGTTCTCTAAACCGCTGATGGAGGGCCTGGAACGCGTGGTCGAGCGCCGCGAGAAGGCCGTACTGCTGCACAACCGCCGCGGTTTTGCGCCGTTTTTGATGTGCCGTGAGTGCGGCTGCGTCCCCACCTGCAACCACTGTTCTACCGCGCTCACGTACCACGAGCGCACGCACACGCTGCAGTGCCACACCTGCGGATCGTCTTGGCGCGTGCAGCCCTATCCGGCGCCCACGAGTCGTTGTCCCAAGTGCGGCAGCCGCTACCTGGCAAAAATGGGGCTGGGTACGCAGCAGATCGAGGACGCCCTACACCAGATGCTGCCCGACGACGTCGCCATCATTCGTATGGACGCAGATTCCACACGCGGCAAGGATGCGCACAAAAAACTACTCGAGCAGTTCGATGCCGCCGATTGCGCGGTGCTGCTGGGTACCCAGATGATTGCCAAGGGCCTCGATTTTCCCGAGGTCACGCTCGTGGGTGTGGTCAATGCCGACTTTGCGTTAAAGCTGCCCGATTTTAGGGCGGGGGAGCGCGCCTACGATTTGCTGGAACAGGTCGCCGGCCGCGCCGGTCGCGGCGATCGTCCCGGCGAGGTTATCATCCAGACGTATCTGCCCGAGGACCCGGTCATTCGCGCCGTCGCCGAGCACGATCGTTCGATCTTTACCGACTACGACCTGGACCAGCGCCGAGACGCGCTGTACCCTCCTTTCGTGCGCCTGGCCAACATATTGGTATGGTCGACGAACGCGGATGACGCGCAGGACTACATTGGGCGCATCGCAAAGCTTCTCAAGCGCCGCTGGCATGCCACTGCTCCTGACTTTTTGCGAGCGGGGAGCGCCGTGCCGCAGGTGTTGGGCCCCGCTTCGTGTGTAATCGAGAGAGCCAAAGACCGTTACCGCTTCCATCTGCTTGTAAAGTCGCCGGTAGGGTACCATGTCTCTGATGATATCGACGCCTGCCTCAAAGAGGTGGGCTCCGTGCGCGGCGTGAGCGTGAGTGTTGACGTCGACGCCTATGATTTGATGTAACAACCCGAAAGGATGGCCATGGAAGCCAACGGAATCGTATTGTCGCCCGACCCTCGTCTGCGCCAGGAGTGCGCCGTCATCGAGGAGATCACCCCGGCGATTGAGGCGCTTGCCGAGAAGATGAAGAAGATGATGTTCGACAACGGCGGTTGCGGCCTGGCCGCCCCGCAGATCGGCGAGCTCATCCAGCTCGTCACCATCGACTGCGACTACACCGACAAGAACGACTATGACCCCTACGTGCTCATCAACCCTGTCATTGTTGAGCAGAGTGACCATCTGGTGCCGTTTAGCGAGGGCTGCCTTTCTATCCCTGGCATTAGCTGCGAGATCGAGCGTCCCGACCATGTCGTTGTCGAGGCATACGATCTGGACGCCAACCTGATTCGCTATGAGGCCTCAGGCGACCTGTTCTGCGTGTGCCTGCAGCACGAGATCGATCACTTGCACGGCAACACCATGTTCGAGCGACTCAAGCCGATGCAGCGCATCAAGGCCGTCAAGGAGTACCAGGACGCCCTGGCCCGCGGCGCTCGACCGGGCGAGACGGAGTAGGTCCCACCGTCCCCTTCCGCCGCAGGGCTTAGGTTTTGCTCCATGCTCAAACAGTCCTGCTCGCACGAAGAGCACATTAAGTGCTCTTCGGCTCGTGCGGAACTGCGCGTGGAGCAACAACCTAAGCCCTGCGGCGGAAGGGGACTGCGTTTTCGTGCTTCTTTTCGCTCGGGTGCCGTCGGGCCAGGGATGGGCGTCTTCGCTGATAATTGCTTTGTCGGAAGAGCTGCTTTTATTGCGGCTCTTTCTTTGGTTTTGGGTATATTTGTTCTTGTTGAATTGTTATTGCGGATGGGCTGGCGACTTGGCTTTCCGCTGTTATTTGTAGCCATCTCGGTTTTGTTTGAGGGGAGACGTTCTTTATGCGTATTGTGTTTATGGGTACGCCCGATTTCGCGGTGCCGTCGCTTACTTCGCTTGTTGAGGCTGGGAATGAGATTACGCTGGTAATTACGCGTCCCGATGCTGTTCGCGGGCGTGGTAAAAAGCTGGAGCCGTCTCCTGTTAAGGCCAAGGCGCTTGAGCTTGGTCTGCCCGTTGTTGAGGCAAATCGTATGACGCCGGATGTTATTGATCGCCTTAAGGCTGCTGATGCCGATATTTTCTGTGTGGCTGCCTATGGCTGCATTTTGCCCGATGAGGTGCTGCATATGGCGCCGCTCGGTATTGTGAATGTTCATGCTTCGCTGCTGCCCCGTTGGCGTGGCGCTGCTCCCATTCAGCGTGCCATTCTTGCTGGTGACGAGGTTGCCGGCGTTTCCATTATGCGCATTGGGCATGGCGTGGATACGGGCGCTTATTGCGCGCAGGTGTCGACCTCGGTTGCCGGTAAACATGCCGAGGCGCTCACGATGGAGCTTGGTGAGCTGGGCGGTAAGTTGCTTGCCGATACGCTTCCCTCGCTTGCCGACGGCTCGGCTGTTTGGACTGAGCAGGATGAGTCACTCGTCACGCATGCTGCCAAGATTTCCAAGCAGGAGATGCGTCTGGATTCGCAGATGGGGGCGCTTGATTGCGTGCGTCATGTGCTTGCTTCTTCCGACACCGCTCCCGCTCGCTGCGTGATTGCCGGCAAGACCGTGCGCGTGCTCGATGCCGCGCCGGCAGATGTATCGCTTGGCGAGGGGCTCGTCGCCGTTCGGGCCAAGCGCGTCTACCTGGGCCTGTCCGATGGCGCGGTCGAACTGCTCGAGGTTAAGCCCGATGGTAAGCGTGCTATGGCTGCTTCTGCCTGGGCTGCCGGCCTGCAGGATGCGGATCTTTCGTGGGGTGTTTTGTCATGAGTAAGCTTTCCCCCGCGCGCAAGCTCGCGCTTGATGTTTTGATGGAGGCCGATCGCCGCGGCATATACGCGCGTGACGTGCTCTCGTCCCGTGCTTCGGCCAAGGCCATTGACCAGCGCGATTCTGCTTTTGCCGCTCGTTTGGCACTGGGCGTTGCAGCCACCCAGGGCATTTTGGATGAGCTGCTCGACCAGTTTCTCGATAAGCCCAAAAAGGTCGCGCCTCGCGTGCGCATGGCACTTCGTATCTCGGCCTTCGAGATGCTCTATCTGCATACCCCGGGTCGCGTTGCGGTGAGTCAGGGCGTTGAGCTCGTGCGCAGCGGTGCTAAGTCTGCCGCCGGTCTGGCGAACGCCGTGCTGCATAAGGTTGCGAACAACGTCGAGGACTTTGCCACTGCGGCGGATGCCGATGAGTCCGAGCGCCGTTTGGTTCGCCTATCTCGCCTGATGGGCATGCCGCGCTGGCTGTGCGCTCGCATTATGGCGTCGTTCGATACACCCGAGGGCGCGCTCGGCTTTGCCGGCAATCTGGCGCCCGCGCCGCTGGCTTTGCACGAGAATGCCTTTGCAACAAAACCCGATCCGTACATTTCGCAGCTTGTGGCACCCGTGTTCCCGGGTTGCCATGCGCCGGTCGACGCGCAGGCCACGGTTGCGTCGGGCGTGTTTGAGCGCGCAGCTGCCGTGGCCTCGGACCTTAACGCCCAGCTCATCGCTACCGCGGCGACCCGTCCCGGGCGTTGTCTAGAGATTGGCGCCGGTCGTGGCACCAAGACCTATGTGATGATGTGCCAGGCCAAACGTGCCGGTTACGACCGTCAGCACACCTCACTCGATTTGCACGACCGCAAGTGCGACCAGAATCTCGCACGTCTGCATAAGGCGGGTATTACGGGTGTTCGTACGGTGTCGGGCGATGCCTGCGAGCTCAATGAGGTGCTCACGTCCTTTGACGCGATGCTTGGCGAGCCTGCCCTGTTCGACACGGTGTTTATCGATGCTCCGTGCTCGGGCACCGGCACCATGCGCCGTCATCCCGAGATTCCCTGGCGCCTTGCCGAGGGCGACGTTACGACTGAGCTGCCCCGCCTGCAGCTGACGATGCTCAAGGAAGCAGCCGCGCGCGTGGCTGCCGGCGGTGAGCTTATCTATGCCACCTGCTCGGTCTTCGACGAGGAGAACACGCAGGTCGTTGATGACTTCCTAGCCTCTCCCGAGGGCGCCGGCTTTACCGTGGCGCCGCTCTCCGAAGCTCAGATTTTGCAGCTCCCCGATTTCGCGCAGGCCAAGAAGCTTGTCTCCGTACGCCAGAACGACCGTGGACTTTTCCAGAGCGTCCCCGCAAACGCCGATTCCTACGACGGCCACTTCTGCGCCAGACTGGTCCGCAAGTAAAACGGATTCCAAGGGTAGCTAATTTGGGACGGGGCTTTTTTAGCTGCCCTGGCCGCCAGTCGGCCAAACATTTGCGTTATCAGCTGGGGCAGCTAAAAAAGCCCCGTCCCAAATAAGCTACCCTACGTTTCAAGATGATCCGCTTGCCACGAAATGGGCCTATCTACTACATTAAACCCATTACCCTCAACCATGCCAAATTTAGCGAAATCAAAACCGCAGGTAGACGGCTCGTCGATTTTGTAAAAACGCAGGTGTGCTCGGACCATACGGGTCAAACGTAGTAGATAGGCCGTTTTCGTGGCGCAACCCCAGACCAGTCGCCGGGGCGTGGGACATTCCTGAAAAATTCGACCCCGCGATCGGGCTTGAACGCGGGGTCGCTTGTCGCTAGTGGTTATGCGGGCAGTCGGCGCAGCAGCCACTGGTGGCGCTGGTGCTGGACCCGCCACTGCGCTGGTCGGTGTTGTAGAAACCGCTGCCGTCGAACTTAATGCCGCTGGCCGAGAACGTCTTGGATGCCGGGGCGCCGCAGCTGGGGCATACAACCTCGGGAGTCTCGGACATGGGGTGCTCAACCTCAAAAACGTTGCCGCAGCTCGTGCACTTGTATTCGTAGCGCGCCATAATACTTCCTTTTCAGCACAAAGCGGGCAGATCGCTCTGCCCGCAAAAATTCAAACAGCAGTAACTGTACCCTATATCTAGGGTTTTATCACGCTTCGCCCCAGAATCTATGGGTGCTGCGCAGGAGCTTCGCAGTTTTCTCTTCGGCCTCCGCAACGTCTGCCTCTTGTGCCTGCCACGTCCAGTTGCCTGTGGCTACACCCGGCACGTTCATACGTGCGTCATCGCCCAGCCCCAGCACATCCTGCAGCGGCATCATCACCAGGGGGGCGTCGCTTGCGAGCGCATCGCCCATCAGCTTGGCCGCCACCTCAGCACCACTCGGTTCGTCGCCGCCTGCAAAGGAGCGCGTGCACCAGCCAGCGAGCGTCGAAGTGTCGTGCGTCGAGGTGTACAGGATTTTGCCCGGCGTGGGATGAATTCCGCAGCGAACGTCGTAGTCACTAAACTCCAGTACGTCCATGCCGGGAAAACCGCAGGTCGAAGCCATAGCACGAACGCCAGGCGTCAGATAGCCCAGATCCTCGGCAATAAAATTGAGCGGACCCAGCTCGTCGTAGGCGGTCTGGAACAGGTCCTTGCCCGGACCAGCAAGCCAGCGGCCGTCGGCACAGGCTTTGCCAGCGGGAATGCTAAAGTAGTTGTGGAAGCCCAGGAAGTGGTCCAGGCGCACGCGGTCGTAGAGCGCGAACGCTCGGCGCAGGCGATCGAGCCACCAGCGATAGCCGCTCTCCTTCATGTGGTCCCAGCGGAAGGTGGGGTTTCCCCACACCTGACCTTCGGGCGCAAAGTTGTCGGGCGGCGCACCGGATATCTCGATTGCCTTGCCGGTATCGGACAGCCAGAAGTTCTCGGGCTCGCTCCACGCATCTGCCGAATCGTCCGCCACATACATCGGGATATCGCCGATGACCTCGATGCCCTTCTTGTGCGCATAGTTCATGAGCTCGCACCAGGCAAGGTCAAAGCGGTACTGCATGTACGCCTGAAGCTCGGCCTCGTCGTGGAAGCGCTTGTCGTCGATCAGATGCTCGTTGTAGCGCGCGACATCTGCCGGCCAATTGTGGCGCGACTCGCCCTCAAAGTATTTCTTAACGGCCATGTAGACGCAGTACTTCTCGAGCCAATCGGCATTGCGATGTTTAAACGCGGTGTACAGCGGGTCGGCATCTTCGCCACCGTGGGCCTTCCAAGAAGCGAAGTCGGCGGCCAGCTCCTCGTGACTCTCGGGCAGCAGGTCGATGTTACCCGCAAAAGCCGAGGGTCCGGCATAGGGGGAGCGGAAGAAATCCGTCGGGTTGACGGGCAGGACCTGCCAGTAGCGCATGCCCATGGCGGCCAGGTGGTCGATAAAGCGGCGCGTGGGTGCGCCGATCGTACCCGGCTTGCCATCGTCAGTCGGCACCGAGGTAATGTGGCACACGACGCCCGCGCCATGATCGAGCGGCTCTTGCAGGCGCCTCTTGGCATGGTGATAGATGATCGAAGAGCCCAGCGGGCACAGGTCGAGCGTGACCGTGCCGTTGTGGATCTCGCACTCGTGGCCGCTGATCACGTCACTCGCGCATTCACCGAGCGCCGGAATCGTCACGCGGTGCGAATTGCGCAGGCTGCGATTGACGATAACGGTCGCAGCCTCGCCGTCTTTGCCCGTGCGGGTGTAGGCTAGGACGTCGTCGTTAAGCGCGAAAGCCTTGATCTCGCCGTCAACCATAAAAGGCAACGCGCGGCGCAGGGCGGATGCGTTCTTCACGATGGCCAACGTATCGAAATCGTGGAGCTGGTCCTTTGTCGGCAGGGTACGGCGGTTGCCCGGATCGGTGAGGCCCTCCAGGCCGTACTCATCGCCATAATAGATCGAGGGCACGCCGGGGAAGGTCATCTGCATGAGCGTCGCCAACCAAAAGCGCCTCTTGGCCAGGTCCATGGAGTTCTCGTCCAAGCGCCATTTGCTACGCTCGCTCTCGGGTAGCTGCGACTCGTCGGGACCACCGCCGAGCACCGAGATAATGCGCGGACGGTCGTGGCTCGAAAGCAGATTGAGCGCGCAGGCCAGTGCCTCGCGCGGGTAGTTCTCGCGCAGTGTCTCGATGTCCTCGGCAGCCTGATAGGCGTTCTTGTAGCCCATCAAAAAGCCGATGACCATGTCGCGGAAGGGGTAGTCCATGGCGGAATCGAGTTCGGAGCCTTGCAGATAACGGCGCAGATGGCCATAGCTGATCTTGTTGGAGGCGTCCTCCCAGACTTCGCCGAGCAGCAGCGCATCGGGCTTCTCTTCGAGCACGGCGGCCTTGATATCGGCCAGGAAGTCATCGGAAAGCTCGTCGGCCACATCGAGTCGCCAGCCGTGGGCACCGGCGCGCAGCCACTTGCGAATGACGCCGTCCTTGCCCAGAAGCTTTTTACGCACGAGCTCGGAATTCTCGTTGAGGGCGGGCATGTTGCTCACGCCCCACCAGCAGTCATACGTGCCGTCCTCGTGGAAGGTAAACGCATCGCGCCACGGGGAGTCCTCGCTCTGCCACGCGCCGACGCCGGGATAGTTGCCGTAGCGGTTAAAGTAGATCGAGTCGTCGCCCGTATGGTTGAAGACGCCGTCCAGGATGATGGAAATGCCGAGCTTCTCGGCCGCCTCGCACAGCTCCGTAAAGTCCTGCTCGGTTCCCAGAATCGGGTCGATTTTGGTGTAATCGGCCGTGTCGTAGCGGTGGTTGCTCGCGGCCTCAAAGATCGGGTTGAGGTAGATGGCCGTAAAGCCCAGCTCGGCGATGCGGGGCAGGTCATTTTGGATACCCTTGAGAGAGCCGCCGTAAAAATCCCAAGTCTTGATGGATCCGTCCTCGGCACGCTCGTACACGGGCGGCTCGTTCCAGTCCTCGACCATGCGACGCTGGATTCCCTTACGCGGTTTTTCGACCTCGGCCAGCGTGCGTTCGCGCCAGTTTTCGTCGCGGGCGTAGCGGTCGGGGAAGATCTGGTAGACCATGCCGTGCTCGTACCAGGTGGGACGGTTCTCGCGGTGCTTGTAGACGGTAATCTGGAAGGACGGAACCTCGGCGTAGTTGTATACAACGCCCTCGCCGCCGGTGCGACCCTGCGACGCACCCAAGCGGACCTCGGGCTGGCCTTCGATATTGCATATAAAGCTGTACCATACAAGACAGGGCTCGGCGCAGATGAGCTCACCGGTAAAGATGCCATCGCCCTTGTGCTCCATGGGGATCAAGGTCTCTCCGATGCCGTCGACCCAGGTGCGCAGGGTGAGCGTTGCCTGGTTGGGGTCGGCATCCTCCAAAATCACCGAAAGCGAAACGGAAGTTCCAGTGGTCACAGCGCCAAAAGGAGTGCGAAACTGCGTCAGGCGGCTGTTGTGTATCAATCTCATAGTACGGTCCAGTTCTATACAATCATGGCCAGCGGGTCATGGGCTTAACGCACAGTGCATAAGTATATCCGTTGCACTTTAGTTGTATAAACTACAGTCGCTCACTATCGGCGAACGGTTGTCCTAGAAAATCGTTTTACCAACTATCTACAGAGAAGGGGCGCCCGGTTGGAGCGCCCCTTGTTTAGGGTTTTTATTAGGTTTTAGATCGTCTGTGGACTAGCGGCGCTTGCGGGTGGCCGTTGCCTTGCGGACGGAGGTCTTCTTGGTCGGAGCCTTTTCCTCGGCTGGAGCGGCGGGGGAGACCGGGGCCTTCTTGGCGGGTTCGGTCTTTGCCGTAGCCTTCGGAGCGGTCTTGACCTCGGCGGCCTTCGGTTCCGGTTCGGCCTTTACTGCGGGTTTGTCCTTGGCTTTAGCCTCTGCCTTGGGAGCGGCTGTCTTGGTCGTAGCCTTTTTGGCCGTTGTCGTGGCGCGCTTGCGTGTGGTGGTCTTGGCGGCCGACTTTGCCTCGACAGCTGCCTTGGCCTTGGGCTCGGAGGGTGCCTCCTCGACCTTGACGGCGGGCTTTGCAGCAGCCTTCGGGGCCGTCTTCGCGGCGGCCTTCGTCGTAGCAGCCTTGGTCGCCGGCGACTTCGTAGCCGTGGCCTTCTTGGCGGTCGCGGTCTTGGTTGCGGTCTTGGTCGCGGTCGTCTTCTTGGCAGCGGTCTTGGCCGGAGCCTTTGCCGCGGTCTTAGCCTCGGCAGTGGTAGCCTCAGCGGTGGCCTCGGCCTTTACCTCGGGAGCGGCCTCGGCTTCGACGGCCTTCTTGGCAGCGGCGGTCGTACGCTTACGCGTGGTGGTTGCCTTGGCAGTGGTGGTCTTGCTCGTAGCGGCCTTCGTGGTCGTGGCCTTCTTAGCCGTCGTCTTGCGGGTCGTCGTCTTCTTGGCGGCAGGCTTCGCCGTGGGCTTTACCTCGCCGTCGTCAGCCGGCTTCTCCTCGGCCTTGGGCTCCTCGGCAACAGCGGGCTCCTTAACGGGTGCCGCAGGCTCGGCTTCGGCAGCAACCGGCTCCTCCACAGCCGCAGCAGCCTCCACTGCCACCGGCCTCTCAATCTCTGGGTGCATAAAGAAGTACAGGTCCAGATACTTATCGGCCGAACGTGTCCAGCTAAAGTCCTGGCTCATGGCCTGCGTGACCAGCTGATCCCAGGCCTTGCGGTTATCCCAGAACAGGCGAGCCGCGCGGAACACCGCGTCGCCCATCTCGTCGCCGTTAAAGTGACTAAATGAGAAGCCCGTGCCCTCGCCGGTAAACTCGTTGTACGGTTGCACGGTGTCCTTCAGGCCACCGGTCTCGCGCACAATGGGCAGGGTGCCGTAGCGCATGGCAATGATCTGCGACAGGCCACAGGGCTCAAACTTCGAGGGCATCAGGAACATATCGGCGGCGGCGTACATGCGCTGCGAAAGTGCCGGGTCAAACTCGATACGCGCCGCCATGGTGCCGGGGTATTTGCCCTGGAAGTAGCGCAGGCCGTCCTCGTAGTCGCGGTCGCCGGTACCCAGCACGGCCACCTGAACGCCACCGGACAGGATGCGGTCGAGCGCGTACATGACCAGGTCCATGCCCTTCTGTCGCGTCAGGCGCGTGACCATCACCATAAGCGGGCGGTCGTCGCGAATCTCGAGCCCCAACTCCTCCTGCAGTTTGGCCTTGCATACGGCCTTCCCCGCACGGTCATCAACCGTGTAGTTGGCGGCAATGCGCTTGTCGGTCGCCGGATCAAAACCCACAACGTCAATGCCGTTGAGGATACCCTGCAGTGCGTAGGAACGCTCGCGCAGCACGCCATCCAGGCCCTCGCCAAACTCGGGCGTCTGGATCTCGCCCGCATAGGTGGGGCTCACCGTGGTGATGGCATCGGCATAGTGCAGCGCGCCCAGCATATAGTTAATGCTGCAGGCGTCACAGCGCAACTGCGTGGCGGCTGCCGGAATATGCGCCATACCCAGTATGTCTTCCATCACGGTGTCGCTAAACTGACCCTGGAACGCCACATTGTGGATCGAGAACACGGTCTTGACGCGGTCGTACAGCGGCAGGCCTTGGTAGAACTCTCGCAAGAACACGGGCGCCAGCGCCGTCTGCCAGTCGTTGCAGTGCAGGATGTCGCACTCAAAGCCTTCGGGCAGGTGCTGCAGGCTCTCGGTGATGGCCTTGGAGAAAAACGCGAAGCGCTCGCCGTCGTCAAAGAAGCCGTAGGGATAGTCGCGCGCAAAGTAGTGCTCATTGTCCACGAACATATAGGTGACGCCGTCGTGCTCGAGCTTCTCCAACCCGCAGTACTCGTTGCGCCAGCTCAGGCTCACGTAAAAGTCGGCAAAGTGCTCCATCTGCGCCTTGTACTCGTCCTTGATGGTGGCGTACTTGGGCACCATCACAATGACTTCGGCGCCAGCGCGCACGAGTGCCGCAGGCAGCGAGCCCGCCACGTCACCCAGGCCGCCGGTCTTAACAAACGGCGCGCACTCGGCCGAGGCAAACACGATCTGCATCTTTTTGCTGGTTTGTGCCATTATGTCTCCCATGTTGTAATTCGAGAATAGTCGCCTGGCGCTAACCGGGCGACTATTCTACAAGTTACGTGCGATTATGTGGTGCCAATGTTAACGAGCGATGGTGGTATCGGACGTTAACGGAGCCTTGCCCAGCACCAGGATGTTCTCGGGCGTACCGCGAAGCTCGGTGTTGGTGGGAACCACGTTGTTCTTGTCCAGGATGGCGTTCTCAACACGGGCGCCGCTCTTGATGATGCAGCTCTGGTTGATGATCGAGTTGGTCACCGAGGCGCCTTCCTCGATCACAACGCCGCGCGACAGGATCGAGTTGCGCACGGTGCCCTTGATGATGCAGCCGGCCGAGATGATCGAGTTGCAGGCGTGGCTGCCGGTCGCGTAACGCGAAGGCGGCACGTCGTGGGCCTTGGTCAGGATCGGGCGCTCGGGGTCAAAGAGCCGATCGGCCACGGTCTGGTCGAGCAGGTCCATGCTGCGACGATACAGCGACTTCTCGCTAAACACGCCCACGACCTCGCCCTTGTACTTGTAGCTGCACACGTCGATGTTGCCAAAGTCGCCCTGGAGTGCCTCGAGCAGGTCCAGATAGTCGGCGGCCTGGTAGTGGTCGATGATCTCGAGCAGCGTCTCGCGGTTGACGATGCAGCAGTCCATAGAGGCGTTGTCGCCGTACGCGACGCCGGCGCTTACGCCCGTCAGGCGGCCGTTCTCGTTGATATCGAGCTTGGTCTCGTCTTCGACGTTGTGCGTGGCCTTGCAGTACACCACGGTCATCTGGGCACCGGATTTCTCGTGCGCCTCGATGATGGTGTTGAGGTCCATGTTAAAGATGACGTTGGTGCCCATCATCACAACATAGGGCTTGTCCGAGCGCTGGAACAGCGTCTTGTTGGAGATGATGTCGCGGAGCAAGAAGCGCATGCCGCCCTTGGTGGTGCCATACGCGTTGCCGGGCACCATGAACAGGCCGCCGTTCTTGCGGTCCAGGCCCCAGTCCTTGCCCGAGCCCACGTGGTCGATCAGCGAGCGGTAGTTGCCCGGCATGACAACGCCGACGGTCTTAATGCCGGCATTCATCATGTTGGACAGCGGAAAGTCGATCAGGCGGTAGCGGCCCAAAAACGGAACGGACGCGATGGGGCGATCCTTGAGCAGCACGCTGCCGTAGGTCGAAGAGTAGTTAGCGGTGATATAGCCGATGGCCTTGCGATTGATCATCGGATCATTCCCCCTTCCCGACAACGACGTCATTTCCAACGACGGCCGTATCCTTGGTGGTATCGACAGAGCCGAGCTTCACGCCCTCTTCGACCGTGGAGTTCTCGCCCAAAATAGCGCGGCAAATGTGCGCGCCGCTCTTAACGTGCGCACCCGGTAGCAGCACGGAGTCCTCGACCACGGCGCGCTCCTCGATAATGACATCGGTCGAAAGGATCGAGTGGCGAGCGGTGCCGTAGATCTTGCAGCCATTGGAGACCAGGCAGTCGTCCAGGCGACCGTCCGGGCCAATGTAGTGCGGCGGACGCGTGGTGATGTTGGACATGATGGGGAAGCTCTTGTCAAACAGATCGAACTCGGGGTTGTTGCCCAGCAGGTCCATCGAGGTCTCGTGGAAGCTGGCGATGGTGCCGACGTCCTTCCAAAAGCCGTGGAACTCGTAGCTGTACAGGCGCTTGTCCTCGCCGAGCAGCTTGGGGATGATGTCCTTGCCAAAGTCATGGCTCGAGCGCTGGTCCAGAGCGTCCTCCTCGAGCGCCTTGATCAGCACGTCGGCCGAGAAGATGTAGATGCCCATGGACGCGAGGTTCGAATCGGGCTTCTCGGGCTTTTCCGTGAACTTGGTGATGCGGCCGTCCTCGGGGTCGGTGGTCAGGATGCCAAAGCGGCTGGCCTCCTCCCACGGCACGGGCATAACGCTCACCGTGAGGTCGGCGTTGTTCTCAATGTGCGTCTTGAGCATCTTGCGGTAGTCCATGCGATACAGATGATCGCCCGAAAGAATCAGGACGTACTTGGGGTCGTTGGACTTGATGTAGTTGAGGTTCTGCGTGATGGCGTCGGCCGTGCCCGCATACCATGCGCCACCGGTTTGCGTCTCGTACGGCGGCAGGATCGACACGCCACCGTCGCGGCTGTCCAGATCCCACGCCTCGCCAGAGCCCACGTAGGCATGCAGCAGGTAGGGACGATACTGCGTCAGAACGCCCACCGTGTCGATGCCCGAATTGGAGCAGTTGGACAGCGAAAAGTCGATAATGCGGAACTTGCCACCAAAGCTAACCGCCGGTTTAGCGATCTTTTGGGTGAGTGCCCCCAATCGGCTTCCCTGTCCTCCTGCGAGGAGCATCGCGATGCATTCTTTCTTACTCATCGAATTCTCCTTCTGTCATCGATGTTCCTAAACCCATTAGCGACGGGCGCGGCGCTCGGTCGCGCCCGTCGAGTAATGCCGTGCGGCAAAGGGAACTCGCGGCCTTTAAGCGTGCCAGATCTCGTCGCGGTACTCGCGAATGGTGCGGTCGCTCGAGAACCAGCCGCTCGAGGCGGTGTTGAGCAGCGCCTTGCGGTTCCAGGTCTCCTGGTCGCCATAGCTGCCCGTGAGCTTCTCCCATGCATCCACGTAGCTGCGGAAGTCTGCCATGACCAGGTCGGGGTCGTTGTTGTTCATAAGCTCGTTGTAGATGCTCTCAAAGTTGCCCGAAAGGCCGGCAAACGTGTTGTCCTTGAGCTCATCCATCACGCGGCCCAGACGTTCGCGATCATTGTTGAGCGTATCCCACGCAAAGTAGCTGTTCGATGCCCAGAGCTGCTCGACCTCGGGAGCGGTCAGGCCAAAGATCGCCTCGTTCTCGCGGCCGGCCAAATCGGCGATTTCGATGTTGGCGCCGTCGAGGGTGCCCAGCGTAATGGCGCCGTTCATCATGAGCTTCATGTTGGACGTGCCCGAGGCCTCCTTGCCAGCTGTGGAAATCTGCTCCGAAATCTCGGCGGCAGGGTAGATGAGCTGTGCGTTGCTCACGCGGAAGTTGGGGATAAAGCAGACCTTCATGACCTCGTTGACGCGCGGGTCGTTGTTGATGACCTCGGCCACCGAGTTGATCAGGCGGATGGTCTCCTTGGCAAAGGTGTAGCTCGAGGCAGCCTTGCCGCTAAAGATAAAGGTCGTCGGTGTCACGTGGAAGTTGGGATTGGCGATGCGACGGTTGTAGATGTCCATCACCTTCATGATGTTCATGAGCTGGCGCTTGTAGGCATGGAAACGCTTTACCTGAACATCGAAGACGGTGTTGGGGTCAATAACCAGACCGGTCTCTGCCTTAACGTAGGCGGCAAGACGCTCCTTATTGGTGCGCTTGGAGGCACCCACGGCCTTCAGGAACTCGGTGTCGTTCTGAAAACCTTTAAGTTTCTCAAGCTCAAAGGCGTCCTTCAGCCAGCCGTCGCCAATGGCCTCGGTCACGAGCTTGGCGTAGGTGGGGTTGGCCTCGGCAAAGAAGCGACGGTGCGAGATGCCGTTGGTCTTGTTGTTGAACTTCTCGGGCGTTAAGGCATAGAAGTCCTTGAGCACATTGTTCTTGATGATATCGGAGTGAATCTTGGCCACGCCGTTGACGCTGTGGCTGCAGATCACGGACAGGTTGGCCATGCGAACCTCGCCGTCCCATAGGATGGCTGTCTGGCGCAGACGCTCCTGCCAGCCCTCCTGCGTAGTATCGAACGACTCATGCCAACGACGGCTGATCTCGTCGATGATCTGGTACACACGGGGGAGGAGCTTGGAGAACGTGCCGATGGGCCACTTCTCCAGGGCCTCGGGCAGGATGGTGTGGTTGGTGTAGCTCACGACCTGCGTCACGATGTTCCAGGCGTCATCCCACTCGAGCTTCTTTTCGTCGATGAGGATGCGCATGAGCTCGGGGCCGCACATGGCGGGGTGCGTATCGTTGGTGTGGATGGCCACAAACTGCGGCAGCAGCTCCCAGTTCGCGCCGTGTTCCTTCTCAAAGGTGTCGAGCAGGCTATAGATACCGGCCGAGACAAACAGGTATTCCTGCTTCAGACGCAGCAGACGGCCGTGCTCGCCGGCGTCGTTGGGGTAGAGGATGGCGCTGATAGCCTCGGCCTCGGCGCGCTCGGCGTCGGCCAGGGCGTAGTCGCCGCGGTTGAAGGCCTCAAGGTCAAAGTGCTCCTCGACCGGCTCAGCGGCCCAGACGCGCAGCTTGTTGACGGTCTCGCCGGCATAGCCCACCACGGGGATGTCATAAGGGACGGCCAGGATGTCCTGCGTGTCCACGGTTCGATAGAACGTGCGGCCGTTCTCCTCAAAGCCCTCGACGCGGCCACCAAACTTAATGGTCACGGCCTTGTCCTGACGACGGACCTCCCAGGGATAGCCGTTGGTGAGCCACTCGTCGGTGGTTTCGACCTGGCTGCCGTTGACGATCTCCTGTTTAAACAGGCCGTAGCGGTAGCGCATGCCGTTGCCGTAGCCGGCAATGCCCTCGGCTGCCATGGAATCCAGGAAGCATGCGGCCAGACGACCCAGGCCACCGTTGCCCAGCGCCGGATCGGGCTCCTGGCTCTCGATGACGGACAGGTCAAGGCCCATATCGTCGAGCGCCTCGGCGACCATGTCGCGCACGCCAAAGTTGAGCAGGTAGTTGTCAAGCAGGCGGCCGATCAAAAACTCGATCGAGAAGTAGTACACGCGCTTCTTGCCCTCGGCTGCCGCACGGGCGTCGCTCTTGGTGGCAACGGTGCGGGCCTTCTCGGCCACGAGCTTGGCCAGGGCGTTAAAGCGATCCAGGTCGCTGGCGGCCTCGACGTTCTTGCCGCTAATGCTCATGACGGCATCGCGATAGAGCTCGGTAAACTCCTGCTTGTTGTCGAAGATCTTATTCATACGTTCCTTCCCCCCGGGGATGTTTCTCCCGGAACGGCTGTGACTTGTATCCTACGCCCCGCTGGGGCGGGAAATTACAGTGGTAACGCCTTTGTTACGCATCCTTAGGTGACGACTTAACAGAAGCAGACTTGGCTTTGGTGGCGGCCTTTTTGGCAGCCGGCTTCTTGGTCGCGGTAGCCTTGGCAGCGGGCTTTGCGGCGGCCTTAGCCTTGGCCTTGGTCGTCGTAGCCTTTGCCTTAGCCGGAGCCTTCTTAGCGGCCGCTGGCTTGGGCTTTACCGAGGACGCACGCTTGCGGGTCGCCTTCTTGGGCTCCTCGACCACGGGCGGCTTATAGCTGCTGGGGCCGCGACGCTTAAGCACCACGCCTGCCAGGCTGGGCACCTTAATCTCGATGGAGTCCATCTGCCCGTTCCAGGGATAGGGCTCGCTCGAGCAGGTGTAGGGCTCCTCGCCAGCATAGCCGCTGCCGCCAAACTCGGGACGGTCGGAGTCAAAGATGACCTCCCAGTCGCCCTCACGCGGCACGCCCACACGGAAGCTCTCGTAGGCCGCCGGGTCAAAGTTGATCAGGATCACGAGGTCGTCATCGACGTCCTCGCCCTGACGCACAAAGCTCACGATGGACTGCTTGGAGTTGTCCGCGTCGATCCAGGTAAAGCCGTCGTCATTGTAGCCGCGCTCGTACAGGGCGGGCTCGGCGGTATACAGGTGGTTGAGCGCCTTAATGAACGCCTGATGGTGTGCATGGGTCTCATACTGCTCGGTCAAGAACCACTGAATAGATTCGTAGTAGCGCCACTCGATAAACTGGCCGATCTCGTTGCCCATAAAGTTGAGCTTGGCACCGGGGTGCGTCATCTGGTAGAAGGCGAGCGTGCGCAGGCCGGCAAACTGGCGCCACCAGTCACCCGGCATGCGGCCGATGAGCGAGCACTTGCCGTGCACGACCTCGTCGTGGCTCAGCGGGCAGATAAAGTTCTCGGTAAAGGCGTACATGATGGAGAACGTGAGCAAGCCATGGTTGCCGGGGCGCCACGGAAAATCGGTCTGCATGTAGTGCAGGGTGTCGTTCATCCAGCCCATGTCCCACTTGTAGTGGAAGCCCAGGCCGCCGTCCTGCGGCGGATAGGTCACAAGCGGCCACGCGGTGGACTCCTCGGCCATCATCATCACGTCGGGGTAGTGCGCCTCAACAGCGCAGTTGACCTGACGGATAAACGCGCTGGCGTCCAGGTCCTCCTCGGTACCGTACTTGTTGAACTTCTTTTGGCCAGGATCGTCAATGCCAAAGTTGAGGTACAGCATGCTGGACACGCCGTCCATGCGAATGCCGTCCACATGGAAGTTCTCGATCCAGTACAGCACGTTGGAGACCAAGAAGGAGCGGACCTCGCCGCGGGCGAAGTCAAACTTGTGCGTGCCCCAGTTGGGGTGAATCTCGTGCTCAAACAGCATGTGGCCGTTAAAGGTGGCAAGGCCGTGGGAGTCGGCGCAAAAACCGCCGGGTACCCAGTCCATAATCACGCCGATGCCCGCCTCGTGGCATGCATCGATAAAGTGCATGAGCTGCTGCGGGTTGCCGTAGCGTGACGTGGCGGCAAAGTAGCCGGTCGTCTGGTAGCCCCAGGAGCCATCGAAGGGGTGCTCCATAAGCGGCATGACCTCGATATGCGTGTAGCCCATATCGCGCACGTAGTCCACGAGCTCCACCGACAGGTCGTCGTAAGTGTAAAACTCGCCGCGCTGCGCAGGGAAGGGGTCCATGGGACCGGGGTAGTTGCCGTACTCGTCCGGCTCGCCCTGTGGCTCGTCTCCGTGGCGCTTCCACGAGCCAATATGCACCTCGTAGATGTTGAGCGGCTGCGACATGTGGTTGTGGCCGGCGCGGCGCTTGAGCCACGCGGCGTCGTTCCACTGGTAGCCATCGAGGGTCCACAGCACGCTCGCCGTTCCCGGAGGGCACTCGGCCTTAAAGGCGTACGGATCGGCCTTGTAGAGCTTTTCGCCCTCGTTGGTCTCGATGAGGTATTTATAGAGCTGGCCCTGCTCGGCGCCAGGAATAAAGCCTTCCCAGATAGCGCTCGTGTGTACGGGCACCAGCGGGTTGGCTTGTTCGTCCCAATTGTTAAATTCACCGATAACGTGGACGCTCTTAACGTCGGGCGCCCAAACGCAAAAACGCCAGCCGCGCGTGCGCTGCTGCGTGTCGGGATGCGCGCCCATCTTTTCCCAGCTGCGCTCCCACATTCCAATGCCAAACAGATAGACATCGTCCTTGGTGAGCTCCGGTGCGTGCGGGGCGGCTTTACGGGTAGCGGGCTTTTTGGTTGCTGGCTTTAGCTTTGTATCGCTCACGTTTGATCCCATCATGACGCGGCAGCGTGTTGCCTTGGTGACTAGATGCGAAAGGTCCAAGGCTGCACGAATCGAAGGGACGGCGATAGCTCTATGATTCGTCCCACCTCACGTGCTCGGTGGAACTTTCGGCAAAAACCACAATAACACCTGTCCGTTAGTTTTATGGACGAAAGTGGATTTACGGTGGCGTTTAATCGGTGAGCGCCATGTTTATGCCACTGACAGAATTGCGATGGTAAAACTCTTGACAGTTTTACCAATTAGGGTTTCAAAATTTTTAGATTTACGTTTGGTAAAACGTTTTTAGCAGGTTGTTTACCATTTGACATTGAAAGGTTTGCGAATGAACCACACAGCCGCCTCTAATGTTGCTTTTATTTTTGATTGCGACGGCACACTGGTAAATAGCACCCCCGTTTGGGGCTATGCGCAGCCCGAACTATTGCGGCGTTACGGCATTGA
Organism: Collinsella sp. LCP19S3_D5; assembly: GCF_052121415.1. NCBI lineage: Bacteria > Bacillati > Actinomycetota > Coriobacteriia > Coriobacteriales > Coriobacteriaceae > Collinsella > Collinsella sp. LCP19S3_D5. Next base: position 165,253 of record NZ_JBQKEH010000001.1, on the reverse strand, counting down.
TGTAACGGTTGACGATTTTGCCCAGTTTGAGCATTTGTCGCTCGAGGACGAGTGCCAGGCCTACCACGACACGTGGGGCATTGGCGAAAATGGCGAGGAGCTGTATCGCGAGCTGAGCGACATCCTGATCGATGGCTACTCCAAGGTGCCGCCGCGCGAGGGGCTCCTGGCATTTTTGGAGCAGGCGAAATTGGCCGGCATTGCTATGTGCGTGGCCACGTCCACGCCGGCCGAGCTGGTGCAGTCCGCACTCGTGGGTGCGGGGCTCGACGCCTACATGGAGCTTATTACCACGACGGGCGAGGCGGGGCGTTCCAAGCAATTCTCCGACGTGTACGAGCTGGCGCTGCGCCGCCTTGAGGAGCGCCACGGGCACCAGTTTGAGCGCGCGTGGGTGTTTGAGGACGCCGTCTTTGGCCTTAAGAGCTCTGGCACTGCAGGCTTTAAGCGCGTGGGCATTTATGACCAGCACGGCCGTATGGAGCGCGACGAGGTTCGCGATAACTGCGATATCTTTATCGATAGCTATGAGGACCTGGATCTGGCCCGTGTGCTTGCGTTTAAGGGCTAGGCGAGGGCCGTGGCTTGCAAAGTATTAGTTGTTTGCGGCTCGCCGGTGCTGGCGAGCGCGGATCTGTTGCGTCGACTGGCGGGGGAGTGCGACCACGTTGTCGCCGTGGACCGCGGGCTCGACGCGCTGCTGGGCTCGGGACTAGGTTGCGACGTGTATGTAGGAGATGCCGACACGGTGAGCGACACCGGTCGCGCGTTGGTCGATGCCGCCGAGGCCTTTGAGGTAGAGCGCCACGACCCCTACAAGGACTATACCGATCTGGCGTTGGCACTCGATTCGGTCCGCCGTCGCTGGCCGGGTGCCGAGGTGGTTGCGACCTGTGCCACCGGCGGTCGCCCGGACATGGCGCTTTCCGTAACTGGGCTGCTTGCAGGCTACGAGGATGCCCCCATTTGGATTGCCGAGGACAAGGTGATTGCCCGCATCCTTCACGCAGGCGAGACCTGGATCATCGAGGATGCCGAGGGCAAAACCTTCTCCATCATCGCCATAGCCCCTGGGACAGTAGTAAGCGAACACGGCCTAGAGTGGGAACTGGATCACAGCCCTCTAGGCCTGTTAGCTGACACGGGCATCTCTAATGTCGTAAGGAAAACGGCCAAGATTCAAGTCCACCAAGGCATCGCAATCGGTTTTTTATACCGTGAGGGTTTTATCGGGACGGTGGGTTAATTGACTGATTTTGCCGAAGTCAAAATCAGTCAATTCAGCCCCGTCCCAGGAAAACCCGTAAGAAAAAGTTTCAACAAAAATCTCTTGCATCAAGCAAAACATTCCCCTATAGTATCTCCTCGTCACGGGGGCGTAGCTCAGCTGGGAGAGCGCTTGACTGGCAGTCAAGAGGTCAGGGGTTCGATCCCCCTCGTCTCCACCATCGTGAATGCAAAGGCCTTCGGAAAACCGGAGGCTTTTTTTCTTATAAAGAGGCTCAATTGGTTGACTGTGTTCGCGGCGGGCGTTTCGGCGCGAGTCTATAAAAAGGTTTAATCATTTCAATAAATGGTGGTGTGGTCCAGCGGGATTTACGAGTACGAGCATCCCAAGATCTTCGACACCTATTACGAGAAGGTCTTGCCGTATGAAAATTGGTTTAGCTGCTGGTTTTGACGACGAGTGTAGGAACAGGTCGTTGTGCTGCAAGTATGCCGTAAACACGGATTGCTCCGGAGCGGTTTGGCATACGATTTTACAATCGAAGCCAAAAAGTTCTTGGTAATCCTCGCGTTGCTATGTTAGTATCTCTTTTGCCGAAAGGCGACGGGCGATTGGCTCAGGGGTAGAGCATATCCTTCACACGGATGGGGTCACAAGTTCGAATCTTGTATCGCCCACCATCAAAAGCACAGGTCAGAGGTGATAAGCCTCTGGCCTTTTTCTTTTTGACACAGAGAGTGTGATCAAAAAAGTTTCTTCAAAATTGTTCTTGCACCCTTGGAGGAGTTCCCGTATAGTACTTCTTTGCACGGGGGCGTAGCTCAGCTGGGAGAGCGCTTGACTGGCAGTCAAGAGGTCAGGGGTTCGATTCCCCTCGTCTCCACCCGAGCATTGAATGAGGCTCCAACGCAAGTTGGGGCCTTTTTTCATATAGGCACACAAGGTCAAAGGCAGGACCATGATCCTTCCGATCGAAAAGATCGTGCGTTGAATGACCATTGCGCGCATGGTAGTATTTCACGTCGTGGTGCAACGACACGCTAAATGGAACTTCTCCATTGCCTTTGCAACCACTAATATAAAGGGCTCTTGGCGCAACGGTTAGCGCAGGGGACTCATAATCCCTGGGTTCTGGGTTCGAATCCCGGAGGGCCCACCAGGTTTTTCAACAGGTCAGGCAATTTGTCTGGCCTGTTTCTTTTTCATGGCAACATTTTCTTGCAAGTAGCTTGTTTGCCCACTTCCAAACGCCTTGGGTCGCGTTCATGGCGGGAGGTCCCCGGGGGCGACCGGGCTGGAGCCGGAAAGGCGGGCTGCGGCAGCACCGCACGCCTTAGGGCGCGCCCCGCGGGCATGGCCAGGCATCGCGGACCCTCGATCCTGTGCGGGTCCGCGCCCCCGCGCCGCGACGGCGAAAGTTTTTCTAAAATTGTCCTTGCATCGCCGTCCGAGTTCCCGTATAGTACTTCTTCGCACGGGGGCGTAGCTCAGCTGGGAGAGCGCTTGACTGGCAGTCAAGAGGTCAGGGGTTCGATCCCCCTCGTCTCCACCCGAGCATTGAATGAGGCTCCAACGCAAGTTGGGGCCTTTTTTCATATAGGCACACAAGGTCAAAGGCGGCACCATGATCCTCCTGGTCGACAAGATCGAAAAAAGCTTCGGCGCGCGCGTCCTCTTTAGCGGCGCGTCCTTTCAGATCAACCCCGGCGAGCGCTTTGCGCTCGTGGGACCCAACGGCGCCGGCAAAACCACCATGCTCAAAATCATCATGGGTATCGACAGCCCCGACGCCGGCCAGGTCCAGTACTCCAAGGACTGTCAGGTGGGCTACCTCGAGCAGGAAACCAACCTGGAGCACAAGGACACGACCATCCTCGCCGAGGTCATGGCCGCCGCCAAGGAAATCCGCCGCATGGGTGAGCGCGCCAACGAGCTGCAAGCCCAGATCACCGAGCTCTCTGAGCAGGGCAAGGACGTCGACGCGCTCCTTAACGAGTACGGCCAGGTCCAGGACCGCTTTGAGCACTTGGGCGGCTACGAGCTCGAAAGCAATGCCCGCAAGATCCTGTCCGGTCTGGGCTTTAAGGTCACCGACTTTGAGCGCCCGTGTTCCGAGTTCTCGGGCGGCTGGCAGATGCGCATCGCGCTGGCTAAGCTCTTCCTGCGCCATCCCGACCTGCTGCTTCTGGACGAGCCCACCAACCACCTGGACCTCGAAAGCGTCCAGTGGTTGCGCGGCTTTATCGCCAACTACGACGGCGCCGTGCTCATCGTCAGCCACGACCGCGCCTTTATGGACGCCTGCGTCGACCACGTCGCCGCGCTCGAGAACCGCCGCGTGACCACCTACACCGGCAATTACAGCAGCTACCTCAAGCAGCGCGAGGACAACCTGGAGCAGATGCGCGCCAAGCGTGCCGCCCAGGAGCGCGACATCGCCCACATGCAGGTTTTCGTCGACAAGTTCCGCTACAAGCCCACCAAGGCCGCCCAGGCGCAGGAGCGCATCCGCAAGATCGAGCAGATCAAAAAGGAGCTCGTCATCCTGCCCGAGGGCCACAAGCACATCGACTTTAAGTTCCCCGATCCGCCGCGCTCCGGCGACATGGTCGTGGGCCTGGAGGGCGTGTCCAAGTCCTACGGCAACAAGCACATCTATAGCGATATCGACCTTAAGCTCTATCGCGGCGAGCATGTGGCGCTCGTCGGCCCTAACGGCGCCGGCAAGTCCACCCTCATGAAGATCATCGCCGGCCTGGAGCCGCCCACTACCGGCACGCGCGAACTAGGTACCAACGTGGGCGTGGCCTATTACGCCCAACACGCGCTCGAAGGCATGACCGAGTCCAACACCGTCCTGCAAGAAATCGACACCGTTACGCCCAAGTGGACCGTGCCGCAGCAGCGCAGCCTACTGGGCGCCTTCCTGTTTAGCGACAACGATTCTATCGAAAAGCAGGTTCGCGTTCTTTCCGGCGGCGAAAAGGCGCGTCTGGCCCTGGCTAAGATGCTCGTGGCCCCTGAGGCGCTTCTGTGCCTGGACGAGCCCACCAACCACTTGGACATCGACTCGGTGGACATGCTCGAGAACGCCCTGCAAAACTTCCCCGGCACCATTGTTCTGATCAGTCACGACGAGCACCTGGTGCGAGCCGTGGCCAACCGCGTGATCGATATCCGCGATGGCAATGTCACGGTCTATGACGGCGACTACGACTACTACCTCTACAAGCGCGAGGACCTCGCAGCCCGCGCCGCCGCCGAGGCTGCAGGGGAGAGCACACCTTCCGCGGCCAAGCCCACCAAAGCCAGCGCCGCCCAGGCCGATACCCCCGCAGCAGCGCCTAAGCCGGCCGAGGGCAAAAAGACCAAGGAGCAAAAGCGCGCCGAGGCCCAGGCCCGCGCTGCGCTCAACAAAAAGCTCAAGGGCGTGCGCAACCAGCTCAAGAAGATCGAGGCCGAGCTCGACAAAAAGCGTGCCCGCTATGACGAGCTTATGGAATTGATGGCGAGCGAAGAGCTTTATGCCGATCAGGATAAGTTCAACGCCGCGCTGGGGGAATATAACGGCCTTAAGCAAGAGCTGCCCAAGCTCGAGGACGAATGGCTCGAGCTTTCCACCCAGATCGAAGAGGAGACTGCGCGTGAACTCTCGTAAGGCCGCTGCCGTGGCGATGAGCATCATCGCCATCGCGTGCCGCATCTGCGGCATCTTTATGAGCGCGATGACTGTGCTGCTGTGCTTTAGCGGCCTCACCGCCAAGCTGCAGATTGTGGGCTTTGTCGTTGAGCTTTCGCGCGCGCTGCCGAGCGCTATCGCGGGCTACGGCGTCATCACATCGCCCTTTGGCGGTGTGTTCCGCCTGGATTACGCCATCGTTGCCGTCATCCTGTTTGTGGCCGACCACCTGCTTACGCGCGCCTCGCGCCGCGTCCGCTAAGGGATCGTTATGTCCAGCAGCTACTTCATGAACCTACTTGCCAGCGCCGTCGCCGTCATCGTGGGCATCGTGATCCACGAGAGCGCACACGCCGCCGCAGCCTGGGCGCTTGGCGACAAGACGGCCCGTTCGCGCGGCCGCGTCTCGCTCAACCCGCTCAACCACATCGATCCGTTTGGCACCGTCCTTCTGCCGCTGCTCATGCTCGCCGCCGGCGGCCCGGTGTTTGCCTTTGCCAAGCCGGTGCCCGTGTACCTCAACAACCTTAAGCATCCCAAGCGCGACGAGTTCTTGGTGAGCGCGGCAGGCCCCGCCTCGAACATCGCGCTGGCGTGCCTTGCCGCGGCCCTCATGCACGCAGCATATGGCAACCTCTACACCAGCATGTCCTTTGCCGTAGCGTCCCAAATCATGAACTTCGGCGCTACGTTTATCGTGGTCAACCTGTCGCTCGCGTTCTTTAACCTCATCCCGATCCCGCCGCTCGACGGCTCGTCGATCATCGTGCCGTTTCTCAAAGGCAAGGCACTCGCCAACTACTACCAACTTCAGCAATACGCCATGCCCATACTCATCATTGTGCTGTATCTGCTGCCCATGTGGACCGGCATCGACGTGATCGGACGATATTTCGACGTTACCGTGTATCCGCTCGCTGGGCAGCTGCTTAACTTCGCAATCGCCGGCATCTAGGGTAAACTTACAGGTCGACCGTGCAAAACGGTCGCAACATGCACCCAAACCGCGCCGCGAAGGCGCCGTCAAAGGAGGTCGAAGATGTCGTATCGCGTGTCGACGCAGGTCTACAGCGGACCGTTCGACCTGCTGCTGCAGTTGGTAACCCGCCAAAAAGTTGATATCGGCGCCATCTCTATCAGCGAGGTGGCCGAGCAGTACCTTGCCGAGGTCGATCGTATTGAGGCGCTGGACCTGGACGTGGCGAGCGACTTTTTACTGGTCGCGGCAACCCTTTTGGACATCAAGGCCGCCTCGCTGGTGCCCCAGGAGGCCCCGCACAAAGCCGACGACGATGACGAGATTGACGAAGACCTCGAGGAACTCAGCGCACTCGACGGCGACGCTCTGCGCGAGGTCCTGATCCAGCGCCTGATCGCCTACAAGCAGTTTAAGGGCGCGGCGGCGGCCCTTGGCGCGCGCATGCAGGCCGAAAGCCGCATGCATCCGCGCGTGGCCGGCCCCGACCCCGAGTTTTTGGGCCTCATGCCCGACTACCTGGCCGGCATTACCCTGCGCGGCCTCGCCGTCATCTGCGCCGACCTGGACGGCAAGCGCCAGACCTTCCTGCTGGAGGCCGAGCACGTGGCGCCGCATCGCGTGCCGCTCGACCTGACGGTGGCCTCGGTCGACCGCTTCACCATGGCGCACCAAACTTGCACCTTCCGCGAGCTGCTGGACGGCGACGCCACCACCGAGCAGCTCGTCGTCACCTTCCTGGCCATGCTGGAGCTCGCCAAGCGAGGCTCGCTCACCCTGAGCCAGGACGAGATCTTTGGAACCATCCGCATCAACCGCGTCGAGGGCGCCGAGGCATACGTGCCCGGCGAGGGCCCCGAGCTCACCGAATAGGAGCGGCTACCATGTCAACCCTTTCCACGCTAGAGGCAAACAGCCTCAAAGGCGCCCTCGAGGCGCTGTTGCTGGTTTCGAGCGATCCGGTGAGCGCGCCCGCGCTGGCAGATGCGCTGGATATCGCCCCGGGCGAGTGTGCGTCGCTTTTGGCCGAGCTCAAAGTTGAGTACGAGGAGGCCAATCGCGGCTTTCAGCTGCGCGAGGTCGCCGGCGGCTGGCGCCTGTTCACGCACCCCGCCTACCACGACGTGGTCGAAGCTTATGTGCTGAGCTGGGATACGCAAAAACTGTCGCAGGCGGCACTCGAAACCCTGGCCGTCATCGCCTACCACCAGCCCGTCACGCGCGAGGTGGTCAAGGGCATCCGCGGCGTCAACTCCGACGGCGTCATCGCGTCGCTCGTTGACAAGGGTCTGGTGCGCGAGCTCGGCCGCGACCCCCAGCGCGGTCAGGCCATTATTTACGGCACGACCAACGCCTTTTTGGAGAAGTTTGGTCTGCGCTCCACCCGCGACCTTCCCGATCTGGAGCAGTTTGCCCCCGACGAGCAGTCGCGTCAATTTATCCGCGAGCGCCTGAGCGGCCGCAGCATTCAGTCTACGCTCGAGGAGCAGGCCGAGGACCTAGACGAAGAGCGCGAGCTGCTGGATACCGATGTTGAGGATGTCGAGGCAGTCGGCGGCGAGGAAACACTTGCCACCGACGACGCTGCGGAGGATACGCATGACGAGGACTAGCGAAGCAGGGGAGACGCGTACCGCTGTTGCCACGGGCGCGCCCGCGATCGACCCCCAGCCCGTCTACCCACACACCATGCGCCTGCAGCGCTTTTTGGCGCGCGCGGGTGTTGCGAGCCGCCGCGGCTCGGAGGACCTGATGACCGCCGGCCGCGTGACCGTCAACGGCCAGGTCGCGACCGAACTGGGCACCAAGGTCGATGTGGACCGCGACCATATCGAGGTCGACGGCATGCCCGTCAAGCTCAACCAGGGCGCCGTGTACCTGATGCTCTACAAGCCGACCGGCTATCTCACCACCATGAGCGATCCGCAGGAGCGCCCCTGCGTGGCCGACCTGGTCCCGCGCGACCGTTTTCCGGGGCTCTTCCCGGTGGGTCGCCTGGACCGCGACACCACGGGCCTTTTGCTCTTTACCACCGACGGCGACCTGTCGCAGGACCTGCTGCACCCCAGCAAGCACGTCTACAAGACCTACCAGGCGCTCGTGGACGGCCACCTGACCGATCGCGACTTGGAACCGCTGCGCCGCGGCATCGAGCTCGACGACGGCCTGTGCCAGCCGGCAATCTGCCGCGTCATTACTGCGCGCGAGGCCGAGGCGGTGGCCCCGCAGGGTGTGAAGCCCGGCACCACCGCCGTGGAGGTCATCATCCGCGAAGGCCGCAAGAACCAGGTCAAGCGCATGCTGAGCAAAATCCACCACCCGGTGATCCGCCTGCACCGCTGCAACTTTGCCGGCCTGGAGCTCAAGGACGTGGCCAAGGGCTCGTGGCGCGAGCTCACCGACCGCGAGGTGCAGATCCTCAAGGCCGGCGGCATCCCGCCCAAGCAGGCCGGCGCCAAGCGCTCCGCCGCGCCGGCGGCCAACCCCGCGACCCGCACGCGCCACCACGGCAGCCACGGCTCCGCGCCCAAGCGCAACACCTACCGCGAGCGCTACACGGGCTAGCCAGTCCGCCAGCAAGCAGCGCCCGCGTCCCATACCAGCACGTCAACCACCGAAAGGAAGCATTGCATGATCGTCGCCATCGACGGCCCCGCCGGATCCGGCAAGTCCACCATCGCCAAGGAGATCGCCCGCCAGCTGGGCTTTAACAAGCTCGACACGGGTGCCATGTATCGCGCCGTCACCTTCGCCGCGCTCGACCGCGGCATCGATCTGGACGACGAGGCAGCCATCGACGCGCTCGCCGAGCAGATCGAGATCCGCTTTACCAACGGCACCGGCGAGGACACGCGCCTGACCATCGACGGCCAGGACGCTTCGGTTGCCATTCGCACCCCGCAGGTGGACGCCAACGTCTCCAAGGTCTCGGCCTACCCGGGCGTACGCGCGGCCATGCTCATCCATCAGCGTCGCGCCGCCGAGGACCGCGACATCGTGGCCGAGGGTCGCGACATCGGCACCGTCGTGTTCCCCAACGCGCAGGTCAAGGTCTTTCTGACCGCCGACCCGCGCGAGCGCGCCCGTCGCCGCGTGCTGCAGCGCCACCAAAACGATGCCCAGCCGCTCACCAAAGAGCAGCTCGAGGCCGAGGTCGACGAGACCCTCGACGCCCTCAAGCAGCGCGACAAGCTCGACAGCAGCCGTGAGGTCGCGCCGCTCGTGCCCGCCGAGGACGCCGTGCATGTCGACTCCACCGCACATACCATCGACGAGGTCGTCTCGATAATCGAGGACCTCATCAACCAAAGGAGGTAGCTCATGCGCCTGTTTAAGCAGACGCCCGAGGATTACTACAACGCGCCTTATGCCGAGTTCCCCGTGCTCATCCGCGGCACCGTCTTCGTGGTCATGGGCATCCTGTGGGTCTTCTCCAAGCTCATGTGGCGCTGGAAGGTAGAGGACGCCGACCTGCTGTTTGAGCGCCAGGAAGGCCGCGGCAGCGTGGTCATCTGCAACCACACCTCGATGGCCGAGCTCCTGGCTGTAGAGACGGCGCTATTCTTTGGCGGCCGCCGCATTCGCCCCATCTTTAAGTCCGAGTTTGCCAAGAGCAAGATCGTGCGCTGGGCCTTTAGCCGCGTGGGCGGCATCCCCGTCGAGCGCGGCACCGCCGACATGAAGTGCCTGCGTGCCGCCCAGCATGCACTGCAGCGCGGCGAGGACGTCCTGATCTTCCCCGAGGGCACGCGCATCCGCTCGCGCGAGATTAAGCCCGAGGTCCATGGTGGTTTTGCGCTCATTGCCCAGATGGGCAAGGCGCCCGTCAACCCGCTCGCCATCTGCGGCTGGTCCGATATCACGCCTGCAGGCAAAAAGCTCATGCGCCCCAAAAAGTGCTGGATCCGTGCCGGCAAGGCCATCTCGCTATCCGATGCACCGGCCGAGCTCAAGCGCAAGGAGCGCCTGGCATGGTTTGAGTCCGAGGCCATGAGCCGCGTCTACGCCATGCGCGACGACCTGTGCGCCGAGCACCCCGGCAGGTTCTAGCCATGGGCGAGAACGTCATGAATACCGCCGCGACCGCCGCTGAGGAGGTCGTCCCCACCATCGAAATCGCAGCGCATGCCGGTACCTGCTACGGCGTACAGCGCGCGCTCGACATGGCACTGGCCGCCGCGCCGCAGGCAGGGGAGAGCGCTCAGGTCCACACGCTGGGTCCGCTCATCCATAACCCCATCGTGGTGCGCGAGCTTGCCGAAGCAGGCGTCGGTCTGGCCGACACCCTGGACGACGCCGCATCGGGCACCGTGGTCATTCGCGCGCACGGCGTGGTGCCGCAGGTCATCGAGGCTGCTCGCGAGCGCGGCCTTACCGTGGTCGATGCCACCTGCCCCTACGTCAAGAAGGTCCATGTGGCGGCCGAGCGCCTGGTGCGCGAGGGCTACCGTGTGATCGTCGTGGGCGAGCCGGGCCACCCCGAGGTCGAGGGCATCCTGGGCCACGCCGGCGATGACGCGCAGGTCGTGAGTTGCGCCGCCGATGCGGACGCGCTGCCGCTCAAGGGCAAGGTGGGCCTGGTTGTGCAGACCACCCAAACCGCGCAGAACCTGGCCGAGGTCGTGGCCTCCATCACTCCGCGTGTGCAGGAACTACGCGTGATCAACACCATCTGTGCTGCCACGAGCGAGCGCCAGCAGGCGGCCGCAACCCTTGCCAACCGCTGTGATTGCATGGTCGTCGTGGGCGGCAAAAATTCGGGCAATACGCGCCGCCTGGCACAGATTTGTGCCGATGTCTGCGAGCATACCCATCACATCGAGGAAGCCTCCGAGCTCGAGGCCGCATGGTTTGCCAACGCGCGCCACATCGGCATCACCGCCGGAGCCTCAACTCCGCAAGAACACATCGAACGCACCGTTGCGCGCATCAAGGAGCTTTGTCGCTAATCATGGACCAGACCGTACCCGCATACGCCGCCGAGGTGGCCGATTACGGGCGCAGCCGCGACCCCGAGCCGGGTGAGGGTGCGCTCGTAAAGAACGTGCGTCCCGAATCGCCCGCATGGGATGTGGGTATCGAGCCGGGCATGCGCGTACTCACGGTCAACGGCGAGCAGCTGACCGACATGATCGTGTGGCTCTGGGAGGCCGACGAGGACACCGTCGACCTAGAGGTTCTCGACCCGCGCGACGGCACCGTCACCCCCGTCGAGCTCGATCGCTTTCCCGGCGAGGACTGGGGCCTTGAGTTCGACGGCCCTATCTTTGACGGCATGCGTACCTGTGTGAACGCCTGCGTGTTCTGCTTTATGACCATGCTGCCCAAGGGCGGCCGCTCCACGCTGTATATTCGCGATGACGACTACCGCCTGAGCTTTTTGCAGGGCAACTTTGTCACGCTCACGAACCTTTCCGACGAGGACGTGCAAAACGTTATCGACCGCAACATGAGTCCCATGAACGTGTCGGTCCATGCCGTAAGCCCCGACGTCCGCCGCCGCATGATGGGCCGCAACGCCCAGCGCGGCATGGACGTGCTCGAGACCATCATGGCCGCCGGCATCGAGATTCATGCGCAGATTGTGCTGTGCCCCGGCATGAACGACGGCGAGGAGCTGCAAAAGACCCTACGCTTTTGCGAGGAACACGAGCAGATCACGAGCCTGGGCATCGTGCCGCTCGGTTTTACCAAGCACCAGAGGCGCTTTACCTGGTCATACAGCGACAAGCCCGAGCTCGCGCGCGAGACCATTGCCATGATCCGTCCCTTCCAGGATCGTGCCTACAAGCGCTTTGGCCGCCACACCTTCCAGATGAGCGACGAGTTCTATCTGGACGCCGGCATCGAGCCACCCCAGGCCGATTTTTACGACGGCTACCCGCAGTATTACGACGGCATCGGTATGATTCGCTCGTATCTGGACGAGACTGACGATGTGCTCACCGCCGATGCCGAGCGTCTGCGCCGCGTTCGCGAGGCAATCGCCGCCCGTGGCCAGCGCCTCCTGTGCCTCTCCGGCACCAGCGCGCGCGACACCGTGGCGCGCTTTGTGGAGTCGCCACGGGGCCTTGCCGGCACCGTCACGGCTATCGAAAACCGTTACTTTGGCGGCAACGTGGACGTCACCGGCCTCATCGTCGCCTGCGACATTCTGGAGCAGCTGCCGCAGGACCTCTCGGGGGTTATGCTCTTTGTGCCTAAGCTCATGTTCAACGCTGACGGCATGACGCTTGACGAGTATCATCGTGACGATTTACTCGCAAGCCTTGAAGCTCGCGGCGCCGAGGTTCATGTGGTATCGACCATGCCGCATGAGCTGCTCGATACCCTGGAGCATATCCTTGGCATTGTGCCCGCAGACTCTACTAATTCCGCTGACCCAACCCATTAAAGGAGTGCAGATGAAACCTATCGTCGCCGTCGTCGGACGCCCCAACGTGGGCAAGTCCACGCTCGTTAACCGCCTGGCCCAGACCTCGGACGCCATCGTCCATGAGTCCCGCGGCGTAACGCGCGACCGCTCCTACCACACGGCCGATTGGAACGGCCGCGAGTTCACCATCGTCGACACGGGTGGCATCGAGCCGCTCAAGAGCGATGACGTCTTTGCCACGTCCATCCGCGACCAGGCCCTCGCCGCCGCCGAGGAAGCCGCCGTCATCCTATTTGTGGTCGACGGCCGCACCGGCGTCACCGAGGAGGACGAGTCGGTCGCCCGCATGCTCAAGCGCTGCGACAAGCCGGTCTTTCTGCTGGTGAACAAGCTCGACAACCCCGATCGCGAAAACGACAGCATCTGGGAGTTTTATTCGCTCGGCATCGGCGAGCCAACGCCGCTATCGGCCCTGCACGGCCACGGCACGGGCGACCTGCTCGACGACATCGTTGCCCTGTTGCCCGAGGAGGAGGACGAGGTCGCCGACGAGTTCCCCGACGCGCTGAACGTCGCCATCATCGGCCGCCCCAATGCCGGTAAGTCCTCGTTGTTCAACCGCATCCTGGGTGCCGACCGCTCTATCGTGTCCAACATTGCTGGCACGACGCGCGACGCCATCGACACCGTCGTGGAGCGCAACGGCAAGCACTACCGCATGGTCGACACCGCGGGCATTCGCAAGAAGAGCACCGTGTACGAGAACATCGAGTACTACTCCATGGTCCGCGGCCTGCGCGCCATCGACCGTGCCGACGTGGCACTGCTCGTCGTCGACGCCTCCGTGGGCGTTACCGAGCAGGACCAGAAGGTCATGGGTCTTGCCATCGAACGCGGCTGCGCCATCGTCGTTCTGCTCAACAAGTGGGATCTGCTCGACGACGACCGCAAGCGCGAGGCCTGCATGGAGACCGTCGACCGCCGTCTGGGCGTCATGGCTCCCTGGGCCCAGTACCTGCGCATCTCGGCCCTGACTGGCCGTAGCGTCGAGAAGATCTGGGCGATGGTCGACGCCGCCGAGAAGACGCGCTCGCAAAAGATCACCACCTCGCGCCTCAACACCTTCCTCACCGACCTGCGCGAGTTTGGCCACACCGTGGTGGACGGCAAGCGTCGCCTGCGCATGCACTACGTGACCCAGACGGGCGTCAACCCGCCGACGTTTACGTTCTTCGTCAACCACAGCGACCTGGTCAACGACACCTACCAGCGCTACGTGGAGAACCGTATGCGCTCGACCTTCGACTTTTCCGGCACGCCCATTCGACTCTTCTTTAGGAAGAAGGAGCAAAAGGATGCATAATCCGATTCTGCTGACCGCCATCTGCGCCGTGGTCTCGTTCTTTATCGGAGCGATTCCGTTTGGCCTGATCCTGGGCCGCGTGTTCAACCACACGGATATTCGCAAGGCGGGCTCCGGCAACATCGGCACCACCAACGCCCTGCGCGTAGCCGGCCCCAAGGTCGCCGCGCTCACGCTGCTGCTCGACTGCTTGAAGGGCGCCATCTGCGTCCTTATCGCGCGTCCGCTCATCGCGAGCGTGGGCTATGGCTTCCCGGCGAGCATCATTGCTCCCGGTGCCGCCGGCGACTGGATGCTCGGCGTCATTTGCCTGGCTGCCGTGTGGGGCCACATCTTCTCGCCCTACCTCAACTTCCACGGCGGCAAGGGCATTGCCGTGGGGCTGGGCGTCATACTCGCCTGGTACTGGCCCATCGGACTTTCGCTGCTGGGCATGTTTATCGTGGCCGTCGCCATCACCAAGTATGTGTCGGTGGGCTCTCTTGCCGCGGCCATCGGTCTTCCCATCGCCGCCTGCGCGGTCTTTCCGTACAGCAGCCTGGGCCTCAAGTTTTGCATGGCGATGATCGGCATCACCGTGGTGTGGGCTCATCGCGCGAACATCAAAAAGCTCATGACGGGCAAGGAGTCCAAGCTCTCGTTTACCAAGCGCGTCACCGAGCCCGACGATAAGTAGGAGAGAGTCATGAATGTTGCGCTGATTGGCTCCGGCTCCTGGGGAACCGCCGTCGCCGGCCTTGCCGCCGCGCGAGCCGAGCGCGTGACCATGTGGGCCCACAGCGAGCAGACGGCCGCCGGCATTAACGGCGAGCACCGCAACCCGCGCTATCTGGTGGACTATGTGCTGCCCGGCAACGTCGTCGCCGCCACGGACCTGTCGCGGGCGCTCGGCGGTGCCGACGCCATCATCTTTGCCGTGCCTTCGACGCACCTGCGCGACGTGTGCCATCGGGCAGCGCCCTTTATCGATACCGAAACTCCGGTCCTGTGCCTTACCAAGGGCATTGAGCCCGAGTCCGGCATGCTCATGAGCGAGGTCATCGCCAGCGAGATCGGCAACGAGGCACGTGTGGCGGCGCTCTCGGGCCCCAACCATGCCGAGGAGATATGCCGCGGCGGACTTTCCGCCGCCGTCATCGCCAGCAAAGACTCGCAGGTAGGGGAGACCTTTAAGGACCTGCTCCTATCCACGGCCTTCCGCATCTACCTGTCGCAGGACATGACCGGCGTCGAGGTTTGCGGCGCCATGAAAAACGTCATCGCCATCGTGTGCGGCATCTCCGCCGGTACCGGTGCGGGCGACAACACGCTCGCCCTTATCATGACGCGCGGCCTGGCAGAGATCAGCCGACTGGTGCACGCCCGCGGCGGCCAGGCCATGACCTGCATGGGTCTTGCCGGCATGGGTGACCTTATTGCCACCTGCACCTCCGAGCATTCGCGCAACCGCACCTTCGGCTACGAGTTTGCCCACGGCGTATCGCTCGATGAGTACCAGGCGCGCACGCATATGGTGGTCGAGGGCGCCGTCGCCGCCCGCAGCGTGAGCGAGCTCGCCCGTTCGCTGGGCGTAGACATTCCGCTCACCTTTGCCGTGGAGCAAACGCTCTACAACGGTGTTACTTTGGATAGGGCGCTCGAGATCCTTACCGACCGCGTCCCCTCTCAAGAGTTCTACGGACTCACCGACTAGCGCAGAAAGGCTACTACCATGGGTTCCATCAAAATCGCTCCGTCCGTCCTTTCGGCTGACATGGCCAACCTCAAGGGCGAGCTCGACAAGATCGCCGGCGCCGACTATGTGCACTTCGACGTCATGGACGGTCACTTTACCGGCAACCTCACCTTTGGCGTCGAAATCCTCAAGGCCGTCAAGCGCTCCACCAAGGTGCCGGTCGACGCGCACCTGATGGTGTCGAACCCCGACGAGACCGTCGATTGGTATGCCGACGCCGGCGCCGATATGATCACCGTGCACTATGAGGCCTCCACGCACCTGCACCGCACGCTCACGCATCTGCAGCAGCGCGGCGTCAAGGCCGGCGTGGTGCTCAACCCCGCCACGCCCGTCTGCGTGCTCGAGAGCATCATCGAGGTCGTCGACATGGTGCTGCTCATGAGCGTGAACCCCGGCTTTGGCGGCCAGAGCTTTATCCCGGGCACGCTGCATAAGCTCCACGAGCTCAAGGCCATGTGCGAGCGCCACGGCGTGTCGCCCATGATCGAGGTCGACGGCGGCATCTCTTCCAAAAACATCGCCGAGGTCGTCAAGGCCGGTGCCGATGTCCTGGTAGCCGGCTCCGCCGTATTTAAGTCCGAAGATCCCGCCGCCGAGGTTGCGCTGCTGCAGAAGCTGGGCAACGAGGCCGCACAGGAGGCATAAACCCTTATGACCGCAGGTCAAAACCGCATACCCGTGAATCTTGACTATGCCGCCTCGACGCCCATGCGCGCCGAGGCGCTCCTTGCGCAGCGCGAGTACGACGAAAGCGAGCTTGCAGGCGTCAACCCCAACTCGCTGCACTCGCTCGGCCGCAAGGCTGCCGCACGTCTGGAGGTTGCACGCCGCGAGATCGCCCGCAGCTTTGGCGCGCGCGTTCGCCCGTCCGAGATTGTCCTAACCAACGGCGGTACCGAGGCCAACCAGCTGGCGCTCCTCGGACTTGCCGAGGGTGCTCGTCAGCGCGATCGTAAGCGCGAGCGCGTGATCGTGTCTGCGATCGAGCACGATTCGATTCTGGACAACCTGCCGCTGCTGCGAGCCGCCGGCTTTACCGTCGACCTGGTGCAGCCCTGCCGTGCGGGCTACATCGAGCCTGCCGAGCTGAGCGACTTGTTGGGCGACGACGTCGCGCTCGTGAGCATCATGGCCGCCAACAACGAGACCGGTGTGGTACAGCCCATCCGCGAGCTTGCCGCGGCTGCGCACGCCGCGGGTGCCCTGTTCCACACCGATGCCATCCAGGGCTATCTGCATATTCCGCTCGATGTGACCGAGCTGGGCGTCGATGCTATGACCGTTGCAGCACACAAGATTGGCGGCCCCGTAGCCTCCGGCGCGTTATACCTAAAAAGCCGCACGCCGCTGCGCCCCCGCATCTTTGGCGGAGGACAGGAAGCCGGACGTCGTGCCGGCACGCAGGACCTGCGCACGCAGCTGGCCTTTGCCGCTGCCGCCTCGTCTCTGGCGCCCCATGTGGCTCAGGAACGCGAGAAGCTGCAAGCCCTTTCCGACACGCTCTACGCCACGCTCACGGCCCATCCGCGCATTCACGCCACCATGGGCGACTACACGCAGGCCGATCGTCTGCCCGGCATGGTATCGATCTATATTGACGGCATGGACTCCGAGGAGCTCATCATCAAGCTTGACGCCGCTGGTTTTGAGGTTTCGGCCGGATCGGCTTGCTCGAGCGGCAGCATGGACCCGAGCCACGTGCTGAGCGCCATGGGCATTGGTCGCGAGCAGGCGCTGGGCGCACTGCGCATCTCCTTCGATGACCGCGTGAATCCGAGCGATCTGGACGACTTTGCCCAGACGCTGCTCTCGATCGTAGGTGCCGCATGATCGTCGCCGAGCTCGAGCGTGCCCTGCTGGCACGCTATCCCAAGACGGACGCCGAGCCCTGGGACCACGTAGGCTTATCCGTTGGCGACCCTGACGGCGAGATCCGCGGCGTTGCCTGCGCGCTTGACGCTACCAGGGACAACGTGCAGCGCGCCTTGGAAGCCGGAGCCAACGTGTTGCTCACGCATCATCCCGTCTACATCAAGGCGCCCGAGTCGTTTTGCCCGCCCAGCGCAACGCGCCCCCAGTGCAGCGCGGCGCTCTACGAGGCGGCCCGCTGCGGGGTGAGCATCATCTCGCTCCACACCAACCTGGACCGCTCGCACGAGGCGCGTGCCTGTCTATGCAAGCTGCTGAACGCCGTACCCGATAGCTCGCTGGAGCACGTGGACGACCCCGAGTCGACCGGCCTGGGCGCACTTGCAACACTCAACGACCCGTGCACGCTGCGCGATCTTGCCGCCTGTGCTGCCACGGCCTTTGGCAGCGACCCACGCGTATGGGGCGATGCCGAGCGCCCGTGCCGCTCCGTCGCCATTCTGGGCGGCTCCCTCGGCGACTTTGGCGAGCTTGCCATCGCCGCCGGTGCGGATGTCATCGTGACGGGCGAGGCAGGCTATCACGTGGCGCAAGATCTTGCCTTACGCGGGCTGAGCGTGATCTTGCTCGGCCACGATCGCTCCGAGGAGCCGTTCGTGGATATCTTGATGAACTCTGCGGTTGACGCCGGGGTCGACCCCCGTCATGCGATTAAAATACTGAACCCTTGCCAATGGTGGACTGTGACAAAAGGAGAGAACTTATGAGCGCCGGCGCTACGCTACTCAAGCTGCAACAGATCGATTTGGAGCTCGCCCGCAACAAGAGCGAACTTGCCAATATGCCGGAGCTCAAGGAGCTCGCCTCAAAGCGCAAAACCTATGTAAAGCTTAAGTCCGAAATGACCAAGCTCTATGCTCAGCGCAAGGACCTCGACATTGAGCTGGACGATCTCAACACCACCGAAATCCAGACCAGCAACGCCATCGAGGCCGCCAAGAAACGCCACGTCGACGGCTCTGACTACCGCGAGGTCCAGGATCTGGAAAACGAGCTCGCCACCCTGGCCAAGCGCCTGGACAAGATTGAGCACACCCGCAAGGACGTCGTTGTCGCCCACAAGGAGGCGCTCGACCGCGAGGCTCGCGCGCAGGCCATCATCGCCAAATTCGAGGAGGGCGTAAAGGCCGACACCAAGGCTGCCCGTGCCAAGGCCGCCGACCTGCAGACTCAGATTGATGCCGCCACCAAGGAGCGCACCGCGCTCGCCGCCACGCTGCCGACCGACGTGCTCACCGACTACGAGCATCTGCTCAAGCAGTTCCGTGGCCTGGCCGTCGAGACCATCAAGGGCAACATCCCCACGGTCTGCCACACCGCGCTGCAGGCCTCGTCCATGAGCGACCTCAACCACGACGGTAGTGAGATTACGCACTGCCCGTACTGCCACCGCCTGCTCGTGCTCCCCAACAAGGAAGCCTAGCAATGACGACGGCACCCGACAATTCAATGCAACTTGAGGGAAAAACGATCCTGCTGGGCATTACCGGCGGGATCGCCGCCTATAAGACGTGCAATATCGTGCGCCTGCTGCAAAAGCGCGGCGCCCGCGTCAAGGTCGTTATGAGCGAGCATGCCACGGAGTTTGTGGGTCCGCTCACCTTTCGCGCGCTCACGGGCGAGCCGGTCGCTGTGGATCTGTTCGACGACCCCTCCGACCCCATCCACCATATCTCGCTGGCGCAGGAGCCCGACTTGGTGGTCGTGGCACCCGCCACGGCCAATATCATCGCCAAGATGGCCAACGGCATCGCCGATGACCTCATCTCCACTACGCTGCTTGCCACGCCGCGTCCTATCGTGGTCGCGCCGGCCATGAACAATGGCATGTGGAAGGCGCCGGCCACGCAGGCCAACATGACCACGCTGCGCGAGCGCGGTGTCCACGTTGTGGGTCCGGGTAGCGGCTACCTTGCCTGCGGCGATGTGGACACGGGACGCATGAGCGAGCCCGAGGACATCGTCGAGGCCGTCTGCAAGCTGCTCGACCCCGCTCCTCAGGACCTTGTGGGCAAGCGCATCGTGATCACCGCCGGCCCCACGTACGAGCCGATCGACCCCGTGCGCTTCATTGGCAACCGTTCATCGGGCAAGATGGGCATCGCCCTGGCGGGGGAGGCCGCGCGCCGCGGTGCCGCCGTCACGCTCGTGCTGGGGCCGACATCGCTCGACGTTCCCCGCGGTGTAGAGTGCGTGCGCGTGCAGACCGCCGCAGAGATGCTGCAGGCTGCGCTGAGCGCCTTCCAGACGGCCGACGCGGCCATTTGTGCCGCCGCCGTCGCCGACTACACGCCTGCTGCCCCGGCGGACCATAAACTCAAAAAGGCCAACGAGCGCCTGGATCGAATTGAGCTCGTCGAGACCGTTGACATCCTGGCCGAGCTCTCACGCCAAAAGGGCGATCGCCGTGTGATCGGCTTTGCGGCCGAGACCGATAACGTCGTGGAGTACGCGCAGCGCAAACTCGTGCGCAAGGGTTGCGATGCCATTATCGCCAACGATGTCTCGCGCGCCGATTCGGGCTTTGGAACCGATACCAACAAGGCCTGGATAGTGAGTACAGCGGGCACGCAAGAACTTCCCGTACTAACAAAACCCCAGCTCGCAGATACAATTTTAGACTTGCTTCAAAATTTGTAAAAAAGTTCTTGCACAAGGACAAAGTTTCGGGTTACTATACTCCCTGTTGCGAGCGAGAGCAGAGCAACAAACATAAGCTTCGGGACGTGGCGCAGCTTGGTAGCGCACTTGACTGGGGGTCAAGGGGTCGCTGGTTCGAATCCAGTCGTCCCGACCAGAAGTTCGCAGGTCAGGCACCTAGTGCCTGGCCTTTTTTTATCAGGAATCATCAGGGAATCACCGGAGAATCACCGGCTGTTTTTTAGCCAATAAAGACACGCCCTTCTACCTGCACTTTTGTAGAATCTCGGTTTTAATGGATCCCCCCTTCACTTTCTTTCCATATTTGTTGAATTCACTGATTCGTTTTGATTCCACATTTGTAGTCTATCTAGCCTAAATTTTTCTACATACGCGAAAATCACCTACCTGTGCCTAGCTACTGCGGCTACGACATCCAAGCCAACTGTCCCGCCCTGCTTCACTAATTCCCCGCACGTTCGCACGGAACCCCGACACCGCCCAAGGGCCGCGATACTTTTTCGATTTCTTTCGGCAGCGAGAGGAAGGCTTCCGTGCCTGCCGAAACAAGGCACTGCGCTCCAAAAAGCTAACGCCGCGGGTATTAAGCCGACACCGCTACGGTGCCACCGGCCATCGCTGCGGGCACCTGCGGCGTAATCGCCCCAGAGTCCGCCATCTGGGCCGCCATGCCGGCGAAGTCCTAGGCGACGGCGTGAGCGTGCGGCTCAGGGCGGCGTTCGCGCCGTCATTCTCGTGCGACCTCAAGAGAGTGCGTCGGCGCGGGCTCGACTAGGGCGAGCTCGCCACCGTCATCGACTTCATCGTCGAGAACGCCCCGAAGCGCTGGAGGAACTTCATAGACGCCGCATGCGCACGCTCAAGGGCGCATTGAGGGGCAGGGCTGAGGGCTTTAGGATTGGGGCTTGGGACTAGAAGGGGGCTCGGAAGTCGCGGGTCAGGATTCGAACATCGACCCACGCGCTTGGCGATTCTTACCAGTTCAGACGGCTTGCAGGCTATTCGCGCTGCGGGAGAGACTCGCACCACTGCAGCAATGCGCTCAACATAGCGGGCTTGTCTTGCACGAACTGTTCACGCCTCACACCGCGGCGCGGCTCAAAGCGAATGACGTAACCCCTGTTGTCCAGGTACACGTCATAGCTTTCGGGGGCGCCGGGCAGGTTCAGCGCTACATGGCGCGTGCTGCGAATGCGTTGCGGCGCCTCCGTAAGAGACTCGTTGGGCAGCTGACCGCCGCATATCTCTTCTAGTGCGCGGAAGCGGCGTCCGAAGCTCAGGTAACCGTGGCAACCGCTGTCTGCATGCCCGGCACAGCAGAACTGCGTTTTATAACCCTTATCGTTCAGTATGCGCACATGGGGCTGCAGCTCGTGGTCGATCGCTACCAGGTGATCAGGGCGCTTGCCGCATTCGCATTCGCTCAAGGGCTTAAAGCACTTCGGGCACACGAACAGCATGCACTTCATGGTTTGCTCGGACGTGAGCTCTGTGATGCCCAGGGCTGCGATTTCTGCCGCAGGGGCTTCGGGCTGCACGCAGGGGCATCCGCTTGCACGCAGAATGGCGTCGATGCACGCCACGGTGGCGCGCTCCATTTCCAGAGCGATGGCTTCGTCGCGCATTGCGCCAAACGCCTCGATGTCTTTCGTAACTGCAGAAAGCGGGGTTCGCTGAGAGATGTACACGAATGCGTCCTCTTCCCTCGCAGTGGGTTCGCCCTCAATCTTCACCGTAACGCCGGCTTTTGCATAGGTGCCGTACTGCACGCCGTTCGCTTTGTCCAGCGCCTGGACCTCACCCCGCGTGAGACCATGCCACAGCACGCCTTCCACAAACGACTCATCCTTGCGCGTGATGGTGGGACGGCCCTTCGCGTCGCACGCCAGCGTGTAGCCATAGAGCTTCGCCTTGACTGCATAAACGTGGTGGCCGCTCTCAAGTTTTTTAGCAATGCGGTCATGGCTGATGTCAAAGCCATATGCGAAGTACGGGGTTTCCGCAAACTCGCGGGTGTCGGCGGAGTGTTCGCGCGCGCTGAACACCGGGACAGAGGGACGATTAAAGTTGTGCACGTCAAACTCAGGCAGGCTGTTGCACCAGCCGAGCAGGGTGCGCAGCAGGGCCTTGCGCTGCTTTTCGAACTCATCCAGCGTAAGGGAGTAACTAAGGTCTGCCTGCAGCGCAGGGTCGCTGCTGCGCACTGCGCGGAACCCTTCGGGGACGTCAATCTTGTAACCGAACTCGCCTGGAATCTTGATTGCCAAGTAGATGCGGTGAGACCCGCAGAAGGTGGCCTCACTCGCTTCCATCACCTGGTAGCGCTTAGAGCGCAGGATGCGTCCATGCTGCTGAAGGCCACGGGGGAAACGGCGTGCGTAGTAACCGGTGTAACGGCATGTGCAATCGGCGATCTGGTGACCTTCACCGCACACGAAGTCGGCGTATTCGCGTGCAGCGGGGAGGTCGATCTTGGCTGCGCCATACGCCGCCGACTCTTCTTGCGCGCGCAAGCGGTCCAGGCTGTCGGCGCGCATGTCGGACATCTGCGCCAAGGTTGCCTCATCAAGCTGCATCACGCGGCCGGCTTCGACCACGCGGTCGATGTAATCGTACTTTTCGGTGTACCTGCGCAGCGGGGTGCGCTCAGAGATGTAGACCATCGCCTCAAGGGTTGCGGGAACCACATCGCCTTCGCGCCCAACGGTCACCGTTTCCTTGCGGTAACAACCAGATGCAATGCCTTCGTAGCGGTCGAGAGACGCCACGTGAGAGCTATCGAGCGCCCACAGCGCGCCTTGCACATGCGACCCCTCGCGCTTGGTGATGGTGAGGTATCCGGCGGTATCGAACGCCAGTTCATAGCCGTTCAGGGTCGCTTTGCCCAGCAGCACCGCGCCGGGGCAGCGGGTTTCAACTTGATGGATATCAAGGTTGCTACCGTACGCGAAGTTGATGATCGAGGGTGCAGTCTCGGGGTGACGGGCTGAGGCGTTGTTGCGCTTCTCGTTGTACTTCATGGTTCACGCCTTTCGGTGTTGTGATGGGCTTCGGTCGCTCGAGCTGATTGCAGCATACAGTCTGAAGCCGAAAAGGCGTGAAAACCTGAGATTGTCATTTTAAGAAATAGAACGAAAAGGACGGCCATGCACGAAATCGCGCAGGCAGAAAGCGCTGTTCGAGGCGCATCCTGCGAAAGGATACCCGTTCAGAAGGGTTGTTGCCAGTTTTTATCGATTCGATTTTTTACGAGCGCACGAAGAGGTTGCGTTTAGAAAAACGCAAGGGCGGCTGTTTCGCCTGTAAGCAAACATGAAATCGGCCGCAGCGGTACCGCCTGGGAGGGCGGACGAGGGACTTGGCCGCAACCTAATCCCCGGGTGCGGCTGCTACGCTAAATACTTGAGAATCGTCGACCGCCCAGTATCTGCCATCCAAAAGTTTAAACACGATATAGCTGCCGTCTTTGCTTATTTCGGCGGCGTTTACGCATTTCTGAAGATCGGCGTGGCGCGCGTAGCGGCCGACGAGCACATCTCCATTTACAAGCCCGACTTCAAGATTGAGACCCATCTTCTCATACATAACGATACGATCCGAATCGTCCACGCCCTTGCTTGAGTCGAAGTCGGGCCTTAGCCCAGCGAGGCGAACCCCTCGCTTATCCAACGCTTTGTCGATTCCGCCCTTGGCGTAGTCGCTCAGCTGGTAATAGATTCTGCGCGCGAGATCATCGGCCAAGACGCGCTCTGGGTCCCCGCCTGACCGTTCCGCTCGAAACTCGCCTAATGCCGACAGCATCAGGTACACCTCATGCAATCGCAGCGGCAGAAAGATCGGGTGGGCCGTCGACTTCAGGCCGCCGCGGCTTGTCGGCTCGGCCTTGATGTAGGAGTCGCCAAAACGCACGCCGTCTGCCAGGGCGCTCAGGCGCTTTTGCACCGCCGTGCGCGAGCAGCCCAGGTACGCGGCGATCGCTTGCTGGGTCATTCCCTTATGCGCCGCTTTGAGCAGCATGAGATTTGCCTCGTCCGTGCCTATGAACGACTTGTCCAGGTTGTAGTGGCGCTTTTTTGGGGCGCCGCCGATCTCGTTGCCCTTTTCGAACAGCTCGTGCACGCTCAGGAACAATTCATGGCGGCCGTTGCTTTGGGGGCCTTCCTCTGAGTTGGCATAATCTGCCAGCGCCTTGCAAAACAAGCGATAGTTTTCGTCAGTGACGAAAGTGGGCCACTGCATGTTGTGAAAGCGTGTGCCTTCACGTGTGTCGGCGAATTTCGAATACGCAGACTCAGGATCGCAACCGACCCTTTCCGCAATTTCCGCAACTCTCATGCCAATCCCTTCCGCAACCCAATCACACGCACGAAAAATCTATCAAGCCAGAAGATTGATGTGGCAAAAAAGAAGAAGAGGCATTACACCCCTCCTTCTGGACAGCCTGCACCCCGGTTCCCTGCCTGCCAGTTCGCCCCCCGAAACCCTCGGGGCGCTGTGGGGTCGAACCCCTCCGCATGGAAAATTCTATCGCGGCCATGCCCGCTATGCGTGTCACGCACACCACGCCAAACGTCAGGTTTACCAGCCGGGACTGAGCCCTCTTTCGAGAGCAGGGTTATATTAGCATCTACAAACTCGAAAAACCCTGCCGCATTTGAGGAGTACCAAGAAAACGGTCTACACCTTGAATATCAACCTCATCCGAACACCTCCCGCATTCACACGAACATGTACGGATGAATGCGGGAATCCGATACCCTGAGGGCCGGATCGGCCGGCCCACTAGGCACGAGCGGGACACGGTCCAGAGGATGCCGGAGCGCAGGGTCCCGTGCAGGGAGATCGCGGGGGAGCCGGGCAGGTCGCCCTAGACGGTGAGCGCCGAGGTGCCGTCGCGCCCACCCATGAAAAGAGGGTTTCTTTGCGGGCGCCGCATCCGCACGCCCCCGCAAAGAAACCCTCGCACTCGCATCTCTACCTGCGAACCCGCACGCGCCCTCGCGCACGCGCCGCGGCAGCTGCTAGTCGCGGTAGAACGAGCCCATGTAGCGGATGTACTCGTCCTCGGTGTGGTTGGCCTTCCAGTCGTGGACGGAGTCCTTGTTGCGCTGGCCGGCGATGACGGAGAGCTCCTTACCCAGCTTCTCAAAGGCCTCGTCGACGCACTCCTCGGGGGTGAGGGCGATCTTCATGACGGCCTCGCCCTGCGGGCCGCCGGGGAGGTTGGACAGCAGGCTGGGGGTTAGGGTGGTGCCGAGGGTGATGACCTCGACGTCGACACCGGTGCCCTCGCACTCGCAGGCCACGGCCTCGGTCATCTTGAGGATGAAGGCCTTGCCCGCGCCGTACTGGCCGTTCCAGGGGCTGGAGCTGATGCCGGTCATCGACGAGACGTTGATCACGGCGCCGCGGTCCTGGGCGGCAAAGATCCGCATGTAGTGGTGGAAGCACTTGAGGAAGGTCACGACGTTGACGTTGATCATGGCCTCGTGCTTCTCCCAGGGAGTGTCCTGGATCTTGCCGAAGCTGTGCAGGCAGGCCACGTAGCTCATGAAGCCCATGTCCAGGCCCTCGGTCGCGGCGAAGACGGTCTCGGCAGCGTCGGTCTGGCTAAAGTCGGCGCGCACGACCTTGGTCTCCACGCCGTAGGTCTCACGGATCTCGCCGGCGAGCACGTTCAGCTTCTCCTCGCGACGGCCGACCATGACGACATTCATGCCGCCGGCGGCGATCTTCTCGCAGAACGCCTTGCCGACGCCCTCGGTCGCGCCCAGGATCAGGCCCCACTCACCGTACTTTTCCCTCAGGTTCATACTGCATCCTCTCTCTCGATGCCCATGCGGGCACCTCTCCTTTAGCGTGCGGCCGCTCAGCCGCATACGGTGCGCCATTATGCGCTGAACAAGAGGGGAGTGCGTTCACGACTTTGCGAACGAGCCCGAAACAACGATGAACGGTGTCGGTCTATCACCACAATGAAACCCTTGCAGTATCAAGAGGGGAGGTGCTGGCGGGTGGAACCAAAAGGTGAACGCCGCCCTGGCGTGAGCGGCGTTCGATGTGGTTTTACCCACCTTGGTAGCTATTCACCAGGAGGGCATTGCGACCTCCGGTCGCCTTTGCTGTATCCCCTTGTGTGCCCATGTACAAAGGGATGCACCGCTATTCTGCGCCGGTGCTCGACGTCACCGCTTCGGTAGGCTCGGCAAATACGTTTCTCGCAATGTTCATGGTCGGCGTGATGCTCGATGTGCACATCGATACCGAAGACCTGGGACCTCATGCGCCTCATCGACTACGTTGCGGCGCGCGGCGCGTGGAGTCTGCGCGAACTCGGCTGCGTCGGCTTTTCCGGCGGTGCCATGCAGACGCTCTGTCTCGCTGCGCTCGACGAGCGCGTGCGCTGGGCGCTCATCAGCGGCTACCTCTACGGCGTGCGCGACGCGCTGCTCACCCTCAACAATAACTGTAGCTGCAACTACCAACATAGCCCTCGCGGCTACTTCCTGTGAGAGTTTTTTGTTAAAGCAACGGCGCGAGAGTCCTCGTGGCACCCAGCAGCGTCCTCCACATGTCTGGACTCTCTATGCTCGCGCTGGATAGACATCGCCAGAACGGGTATAGTATCGAGAGTTTTGTCGTTTACCAGCGGGGGAGTCCTGTGGGCATCAAAAAGAAGATCAAAAAGGAGCTTATCGGCACCTCCGATTACCCGTCGAATAAGATTTTCACGATCTCCAATTTCATTACCTTCACGCGCCTGGTCCTCACGCTGGTCTTCCTGTACCTGTTTGTGACGGACAACAACCGTGTCGTCGCCATTGTCATCTATGCCATCGCGGCCTCCACCGACTGGATGGACGGTCAGATTGCCCGCATGACTAAAACGGTCTCGTGGCTCGGCAAGGTTATGGATCCCATCTGCGACCGTGCGCTGCTATTTACAGGCGTTTTAGGTCTCGTGGTTCGCGGCGAGCTTCCCATCTGGGTCTGCGTGCTCATCATCGGTCGCGATATCTACCTGGGCATCGGCACGCTCATCGTGCGCCACTACCACCGCCGCCCCATCGACGTAGTGTTTCCCGGCAAGATTGCCACGGCGCTGCTCATGACCGGCTTCTCACTCATGCTGCTGGGCTTTCCCACCGTGGACGGCTGGCATCTGCTGCCCGCCACGTTCACGGCCTTCCCAGGCCTCAACGGCAGCTCGGTACCGCTCGGCATCTTTTTTGTGTATGGCGGCGTCATCTTTTCCATGCTCACCGCTGTCATCTACTCCATTAAGGGTGGAGCGGCCATTAAACAGGCTGTTGCGCATCCAGAGGACGAAGACGTCGACTTTCTTAACCCCGAAATCGAAGACTAAGCCATTGGGGTATTATTACGTACAGTTCATTCTTTGCGACATGTCCGCGTTAAGTTAGGGGTTGTCATGGATAACATGGTTAACAATATGCCTCAAAACGATAAGACTGCCGACGCAACCTGCGTCTTCCGTGTGCCTTCGAGCGACGTTACCGTTCCCGATCTTATGGCGAACGTTCGCATCACTGCCCCCGTTCTGTCTATTGTCAAGGGGCCGCAGACCGGTGCTGCCTTTGAACTCGAGGATGATGTGACCACCATTGGCCGCGATCCGGCAAACGGCATTTTCCTCAATGACATGACCGTATCGCGTAGCCACGCACGCATTATTCGCGAGGGTCTGGCTGCTCGCATCGAGGACTTAGGCTCGCTCAACGGCACGTGGGTTGACGGCGCTATCGTCAATGCCGCCCCGCTGCACGACGGATCTTCCGTCCAGATCGGTACGTTTACGCTCATCTACCACGAGAGCACGCCGGAGCGCATCGAAACCGGTGAGTAGGGCATGGCCGAACGCAACTATCTGAGTATCGGCCAGGTCGTCAATTTACTTCGAGGCGCATACCCCGATCTTTCGAACTCAAAAATTAGATTTCTAGAAGATGAGGGGCTCATTACCCCTCATCGTACGCCTAAGGGGTATCGCCAATACTCCAAGGAGGACGTTGACCGTCTAGAGGTCATTCTGCACCTGCAGAAGACGCGCTACATGCCGCTCAACGTGATCAAGCAGCGTCTGGAAAACGCTACAGATCTCTCCACGCTTGCCTACGAGGTGGGTCTGCTGTCCGATGTTCCGCTCAAGACGGAACCAAAGGAAACCAAGCAGAAACTGCACCCCATCGAGACCATTCCGGATATGTTGGGCGTCGAGATCTCGTTTATTCGCTCCTTGGCCGAAAACGACCTTATTCGCATTATCAAGAGTCCGCAGAACCGCGAGCTCGTCGACGGGCGCGATTTTCCGATTATCCGCTACTGTTCTGAACTGTCACGCTTTCATATCGAGCCGCGAAACCTTCGTCAGTACGTATCATCCGCCAACCGCGAGTCTTCGATGTTCGAGCAAGTGCTCGTGAGTATGCTTGGCATGGACACCTCCGATGACGAACGCGATGCCAAGCTCGAACGCGCGTTTAAGAAGTTACATGACCTCACCGAGGGCGTGCATACTGCGCTGCTCAAGAACCGCGTATTTGAGTCACTCAACGCCGTAGTCGAGGACGCCGATATCGATGCCCTCGATGAGGAGATCGCACGCTCCGAATCAACCAAGGCCAAAAGCGAAGAGGCATCTGCCTCCGCGGTCCCCGTGCGCGAGGAATCCCTCGTGCAGCCGCTTAAGGTTGTCGCCCCCTCGCACACCGGCACCGCCAGCCCGGACAAATAAACGCTTCTACAAACCAGCCTCCCATGAAAGGTCACGCCATGTACGACTTCGAATCTCACATCGTCGACATCCCCGACTATCCCGAGCCCGGAGTCGTCTTTAAGGACATCACGCCGCTCTTTAGCAATCCCGAAGCGCTTAAAGCCATGGTCGACGCGCTAGCGGAGCATTTCTCCGGCATGGGCATCACTAAGGTTGTAGGACCCGAGGCTCGCGGCTTTATGGTAGGCGTGCCTGTTGCCGTGGCACTCGGCGCCGGCTTTGTTCCTGCACGTAAACCGGGAAAACTGCCACGTAAGACCGTTAGCCAGGAATACGAGCTCGAATATGGAACCGATTCGATTGAGATTCACGTCGATGCCATCAGCTCTAAAGATACCGTGTTGATTCTGGACGACTTGGTCGCGACGGGCGGAACCGTCGAGGCAACAGGTAAACTGGTGCGAGATATGGGCGCAAAGCTCGTAGGTTATGGTTGTATCCTTGAGCTTGCGTTTCTTAATCCGCGCAAGAAGCTCACGCCTTCTAACGAGGACGTTGAGCTCTTTAGCCTGGTAACGGTGGACTAGCCGCTACCCTTAGATACCGGAAAGGAAGCTACATGCGCACAGCAAACACGCACAAAAACATGGCACGCTGCGCTGCTACGGCAACCCTCGCTTGTGTTTTGGGCTTGGGCCTCGCGGCTCCTGCCTATGCCGATACCGCGTCCGATCTTGCCGCCGCTCGTACCAAACTCGAGCAGATCGGTACGCAAACCCAGCAAATTCATAAAGAACTCTCCGCTCAGACGCAGGAGCTTGATCAGACTGCAGGCGAGATCACGCAAAAGCAGCAAGAGATTGCCGAGGGTCAGGCAAAGCTTTCGAGCTACGTTGCCGGTGAGTACAAGACCGGCGGTCTGAGTCTCCTTCAGGTTCTGACGGGCGTCGACGATCTGGGCGATATACTCAACCGTTTGTTCTACTACGGCAAGGTTTCCGACAAGCAGGCCCAGACCATTCAGGAGGTCAAGGACCTTAAGCAGCAGCTCACCGATAAGCAGGCCGAGCAGGAGAAGAACGTCGCCGCGACGCAGAAGAAGGTCGACGAACTCAACGCCCAGCAGGCTGAGGCCCAGAGTGTCGTGAACTCCCTGGATTCACAGCTGCAGGCCGAGCTTGCTGCCGAGGCCGAGGCGAACGCCGCGCTGCAGGCTGGCATAAATGCCAGCACTGCCGAAAAGGCCACGGTGAGCAACGACACCGCCGGTACGACCGAGAACACCAACAATGGTGGCGGTACGACCAACAACGGCGGCGGCAACACGCCTGCGCCCGCGCCCGCTCCTGCTCCCACGCCGCAACCCTCGACGCCCGCCCCGGCACCGGCCCCTTCCGCGCCGAGCCAGTCCGTTGACGGCGGCAGCGTTGTCTCTCGCGCTTATAGCAAGCTTGGTTGCGCTTATTCCTGGGGCGGCATTGGCCCGAACAGCTTTGACTGCTCCGGCTTTGTAAGCTACTGCCTCACCGGCCGCTACTGCCGCCTGGGCACTACCGGCACCTTCATGGGTTGGCCCCGTGTTTCTGATCCTCAGCCGGGCGACGTCGTGGTTAACTCTTACCACACCGGCATCTACATTGGTAACGGCCAGATGATCCATGCTTCCGACTACAGCACGGGCGTTATCATCAGCTCCGTTGCCGCTGGCATGAACAACAATTATATTTTCGTTCGCTATTAAGTGTTTTTAACTCAGCTAACGAAAGTGGACCTCGTATCCTTTGGGAGCGAGGTCCATTGTTTTATCTCGACCGCCTATTTTGTGTGTAAACTACAATCTAGTTTTGAATACTAGATATGCGCAGCATCTATCCAAAAGATAGCTATAATTGTTGAGAACAACTAGAAAGGACCCTCAATGAGCTGGGCACTCATCTCAGATTCGAGCTGCAATCTTCGCGATTGGCAACCAACCGCACCTCATACCACCTTTGCATTTGCACCCCTTAAGATCCGAGTGGGGGAGCGTGAATTTGTCGACGATCTCTCGCTCGATGTTCACGAGCTTAATGTTGCCATTCAATCGGAATCCAGCGCATCATCGAGCTCCTGCCCAAGCGTAGGGGAGTGGGCTGAGCTCTTTAAGCTCGCCGACAAGACGATCTGCATGCCCATCTCCGAGGGCGTCTCGGGAAGCTACAATGCCGCGGCCACCGCGCGTGACATGGTGCTTGCCGAAGAGCCCAATCGTAAGATTCACCTGGTTAATTCGCGCGCAGCAGGCGGCAAGATGGACCTGATCTTCTTACTGTTTGATCGCTATCTTGCAAGTAAACCGGATGCCTCCTTTGAGGAAGCCTGCGCCTACTTCGATAGCTTGGAGCAGAACAGCAAGATCCTCTTTAGTTTATGCAATTACGAAAACCTTGCGAAGGCCGGACGTATCCCAAAGGCGGCCGGTGTTATTGCCAACAAGCTCAACATCCGCATTTTGGGCACGGCGAGCGATGCGGGCGAAATTGAACTCGTTGGGCATACGCGTGGCGAAAAGAAGATGCTCAACAAGATTGTCGACACCATGGAGGCCGAGGGTTTCATGGGCGGCGAGGTCATCATCGATCACGTTGAGAACGAAGCTGGAGCCCAGGCGCTTGCCGACCGCATTGTGGAGCACTGGCCAGGCTCCAAGACTATCATCATGCCCTGCAACGGCCTAGATTCCTATTACGCCGAGATGCATGGTCTCATCATCGGCTACGGTATGGGCATGGCTTCGGGCCGATAAAGCCCAACCAAGCAAAAACGCGAACGGGACAAAGTGACTGATGGCTCTTTATCCCGCCCGCGTTATACGTCGCCTAGCTATTAAACCCATTGAACTTGAGGTAGCTCATCAGGTACGCCTTCGATACAAAAGACGATACCGCACTGCGTACGAGCAGCGATTCGCGCGTAACCTGATGTGCGGTATCGGGCACGGGAGTCTGCTCAAGGGAAAAAGCCGCACGAATCGATGCCTCAAGTTGATCGACTACATAATCGAAAGCCGTCGGAGCGTCGTAGCTCAAGCGCTGAATATTAAAGAGCGCCTGAACCGCAGCGATGGGCAGCACCTGTTTAAAGATACAAATGGCAATGAGACGCGCAATCTGCTCACGGCCATACTGCTTTTTAACCGGAGCAGGAACGAGGCCGACCTTTACGTAGTTATTGATCATCGAAGGCGTGATAACGGGCTGCCCTACGCAAATCGAAAGCGGCTCCATCCACAGTGCAACATATTCAATAACCTGATCGCGATAGAGCGTTACGTTGGGCAGCTGGTCATAGCGTGGCAGGCTCAACGTATTGAGTTTACCCACCATATCGGACTGAATAAATGCATCCGGCAGCACCGTCGGCTGAATATCCTCCGGCTTAATGCTGACCGATGTATCGGACATCGGGATAACATGTTTGACGTGGTTCATAAGAGACCTCCGTTCGTTTTCTATATTGTATTCTAGATTATCTAGTTTTGCATACCACATAGCCGCTAAATAAAAGTGGTTGGACAGCACATTGACGCACCGTCCAACCACTTTGCAAAAAGATAGCAACCTGACATAAGATATATTATCGTACTTATCCTCGTAAGAAGGCGTATGCGCTGGTTGCCGCTATGGCTCCGTCCGAAACGGCGGTCACAACCTGGCGTAAACGCTTGGAACGGATATCGCCGGCAGCAAACAAGCCCGGCGTGCACGTGGCCATCGAATCGTCGGTAACGATACCGCCGTCAGGCGCCAGATCCACCAGATGCTGTACAAGCTCGGTATGGGGCTGTGTTCCGGCAAAGACAAAGATGCCAAACGAACCTGGATCGAAGGACTCGGAATAGGTATCACCGGTGGCGTTGTCCTTAAACGTGATAGTTGTAGGCATGGCCTCGCCCGATAGCTCCACAATACTAGTTTGGTACCTAACAGAAATATTATCTTTAGCGAGCACCTTTTGAACCACGCCATCGGGAGCACGGAACTGATCGCGGCGCAAGACGATGGTCACGCTGCTGGCAATTTCTGATAAGAACAGGGCTTCCTCGCAGGCAGCATTACCGCCGCCAATGACAAAGACCTGTTTGCCACGAAAGAACATGCCGTCGCACGTCGCACAATACGAAACGCCGCGACCGCGATACGTATCCTCGCCAACAAAACCAGCAGAGAGCGGCGTGGCGCCCATGCAAGCGATAACACTCGAGGCCAGCGTATCGCCCGTATCGTGATGCACCGTAAACAGCGCCGCATCCGCATCGTAATCGATACCCGTCACCATGCTCCATACGACCTGCGCACCCAGGCCCTCTGCATGTTGCTGAAAACGCTCGCCGAGTTCGGCGCCGCTCAAGAGCGGAATGCCCGGATAGTTTTCGACCTCATTGGTTGTGGCGATCTGTCCTCCCGACATACCTT
This sequence comes from Collinsella sp. LCP19S3_D5, assembly GCF_052121415.1. Classification (NCBI taxonomy): domain Bacteria; kingdom Bacillati; phylum Actinomycetota; class Coriobacteriia; order Coriobacteriales; family Coriobacteriaceae; genus Collinsella; species Collinsella sp. LCP19S3_D5. The sequence goes on along the minus strand of NZ_JBQKEH010000001.1, from coordinate 132,112 downwards.
GCTCGATCACGGTCGTCGTTAGGTTGGATCGCGCAGCATAAATGGCTGCAGCATAGCCCGCTGGGCCGCCGCCGATAATCGCAACATCGATCGGCTGATTGGTAGTCATGGAGTGTCCTCTCATCGAAACATTGGCGTTCTTTGCGCTCATACCCAAATTTAGGAGAACATGACAGTCATGCACTACAATGATTCTTTGCGAAACAACGATGAAGGGGAGTTATCGATGGATCAAACGCAGATGGGCAATGACGCTCCCCTGCCCACGCAAAGCGCCCCCCAATCGGAGCAATTGATGCCGTCACCCGCACAAAAGCCCTTAGTGACCATTGTCCACGCATCGGTTGGTTCGGGACACAAAGCGGCAGCCAATGCTATCGCACAAGCATTCGAGCTTATACGCGGCACCAAGGGCATACCGCAGGATGTCGAGATTGAGGTCTTGGATATCCTCGATTTTGGACGCATAAAATTCGACGGCAACAAAACGGCCGCATCGTTTACCGGCGCCACGCGCCCAATTTATGACTTGACCTGGCGATATACCCTTACCGGACACCTGCTTTGGGGCGGCGGCACGGCGTGGTCGCGCATTATGTTTCCCGCATTTAACGAATACGTTCGCACTCGTAGGCCTATTGCCGTGGTCGCCACACATATCACGGCAGCCAACGTTGCGGTTGGTGCGCGCGTCATTACGGGCATCGATTATCCCGTCATTTGCGTGCCGACCGATTACGAAGTCGAGGGCTGGTGGCCCCATAAGGACACTGACTTATTCTGCGTGGCAAACGAGTTTATGGCCGAGACGCTCCGCCCACGTAAGGTTCCCGAGGCAAAGATACGCATTACGGGCATCCCTATTCGCGCTGGATTTGACACGGATTACAATCGTGAGGAAGAACTCGAGAAGTTCAATCTCCCTACCGACAAGACCATTGTGCTGGTAATGGCCGGCGCCAGTTTGCCTCAACCGTACGTTCGCTTTCGCGCGGCGATGGACCACACCCTCCCCTTCCTCCGTAGCTTCGAGGATATGCACTTTGTCTTTTTGCCGGGCAAGGACACGGAATACGCCACGCGCCTGAAAACGCTCTTCGAAGCCATGAAACTCGAAAACGTCACGGTCCTTGACTATGTCGATGACATGGCAGCGCTCATGCACGGCTGCGATCTGGCAATTCTCAAATCGGGCGGACTCACTGTTACCGAATGCCTGTGTGCACACCTGCCGATGATTCTGTTGGGCAAGTCCTATGGCCAGGAAAAGGCCAACACCACCATGCTCACCGACTTGGGCGCCAGCATGCATGTCACCACCGCACGCGAGCTCATTGTGACGCTGCGCCATCTCCACGATCATCCCGAGTCGCTCAAGGCACTGCTCATCAATGGCGAAGTGCTACGTCGTCCACACGCGGCCGAGGACATCGCCATCGCAACCATGGAACTTACAGGCAAGCCCCAAAAGCGCAAACGAGCCTTCTGCCGCTTCTACTGGGGCGGAAAACCCGCGCATATCCGCTAGGGTCTTAATGTCCGCTTACCCGTGGGAGGCCCCTATATATCATCCCGTGCTCAAACATTCTCGCTTCGCTGCGAAACTGCGCGCGGGACGATATATAGGGGCCTCCCACGGGTAAGCTGCGTTTACGTATTAGCAGCTATACCAGATTCCCCACCATTAGAATCTGCAAAGGCAAAACCGGAAAAATCAAATGTAGTAAGCCAATGCGACAAAGGGACTGTTCCTTTGTCGCATTGGCTTACTAGAATGTAAATAATTTTCAAGCGAGTAGCCGCCCGCCCGCCTCTCACACATATCGTTCCACGCGCAGTTTCGCAGCGAGCGAAGCGATGCGAGAATGTTTGAGCATGGAGTGATATGTGTGAGAGGCGGGCGGGAGGGATACGAGCGCCCCCGCGAGAATGTTTGAGCATGGGATGATATATAGGGGCCACCCACGGGTGAGCGGACATTACAATACGCCGCTAGAACCGAAACCGCCGGCTCCTCGGTCGGTTTCGTCTAGTTCGTCTACCTCCACGAGATTGACCGTGGGAACTTCTTGGATGACGAGTTGAGCGATTCGGTCACCCTTGTTAATCTGGATTTCATTGGAAGGATCCAGGTTGATAAGGATGACTTTAAGTTCTCCTCGGTAGTGGGCGTCGATGAGGCCAGGAGTGTTGACTATAGACAGACCCTGCTTAATAGCCAAGCCACTGCGAGGCTGAACGAAGCCAGCGTATCCATCGGGCAGCGCGATCGCAAGGCCAGTAGAGACCAAGCGTCGCTCGAAGGGCTTAAGGGTACAGTCCTCATTGGCACGGAGGTCCAAACCGGCATCTGTGGGATGGGCGTATTTGGGAAGCTCGATCGTAGGGTCGAGACGCTTAATGTTGACTGTAATGTTGGACATAAAATCACCTTAGCTTGTCGAGCTCTTGCAAAAACTCATCGATGTCTTTGAAATCGCGATAGACCGAGGCAAAGCGAATGTAGGCCACCTTGTCGATCTTGGCCAGGCGCTTAAGCACCATGTCGCCCAGGTCGTGGGACGTAACGGCCGTCAGTGTACGGGAACGCAGCTCCACCTCGATGTCATCGATGAGCTCATTGAGCTTTTTCGTGTCGATGTCGCGCTTAATCGTAGCGCGCATTAAGCCGACCAGCAGCTTATTGCGATCGAACCGCTGCCTTGACCCGTCAGATTTGATGACCTCGATGGGGTCTTCGCATCGCTCGAATGTTGTGAAGCGATAGTTGCACGAACAACATTCACGACGGCGTTTAATGGTGTTATTAGACTCCTGCATACGGGAATCGACAACACGGGTATGTGCATTGCCGCATCTGGGACAGCGCATGGTACCTCCTCCAAAACGATAACAAGGGTACCATGTGCCGGAGTTTAAATCTTACGAACGCGCAGGAACTTTAAGAACGTCACCCGCAACGAGTGACCCATGCTCCAGATGATTGACACTGCGAATCATGTCAGAAGTCTCCTGGGTAGAAAGACCGTCGACGGAATGCTCCTGAGCAAGCGACCACAGGGAATCGCCAGACTGAACACGGACGGTCTCATAGGTAACGTTAGATACCGACTCGGCATATGCGGCGTGACGAGCGCTGAAGATCGAGGTAGCAAGTACAAAGAAGAGCGTGAGCGCAACGGCCAGGGCGACAATCGTCGAGGCCTTCAGAGCAACGGGGGCCGAAGTCGTGGCGACGCACTGGCTTCGGACGGACTTGCCAGGCAGTGTTTGAAAACCAGATCGGCCGCCTTTGACAACCGTGAAAGCCGGCGCCGCAGGCGTCTCGAGCTTAAGGGCGAGGTTTCCCTGGACCATATCCGTTGCATTCATCATGTTCTCCTCTCGCGTTTTTGACGAGAACTGTTTTATCAAGCCGCGAGGACAAAAAAGTCTAGCGCGGGAACGAGTGTTCGGTTATTATTATCTTCGAACAGTTGTTCCTGTCAAGCAAACATAGAACATTTGTTTGGGTTAGGTAGAGAGGAATCCCTGATGGCTCGCAAAATTACCAAGCGACAGCAGCAGATTTACGACTTCATCAAGGAGTATCAGCAGGAAAAGGGCTATCCGCCCAGCGTGCGTGAGATGGCTTCGGCTGTGGGTCTTTCCTCCCCTAGCACCGTACATGCACATCTCTCCGCACTGGAAGCACGCGGCCTGCTCAAACGTGACGCCACCAAGCCTCGTGCCCTAGAGCTCTTTGACGAGGACGGAGCCTCCGTCTCCATCTCAAAGTCCGATGAGCCCACGGCACCCCGCGGAACCGTATCGCTACCCCTCGTGGGCCGTGTCGCCGCAGGGATCCCCATCCTTGCCGAGCAGAATATCGAGGACACCTTTACCATCCCGACCGACATCGCAACGGACCAGGGGTCTTTTATCCTCGAGGTCCACGGCAATTCGATGATTAACGTCGGTATCCTTAACGGCGACTATATCATCGTTCGCGAACAGAAGAGCGCCATGAATGGCGAGATCGTTGTGGCCATGATCGATGGCTCCGCAACGGTCAAAACGTTCTACAAGGAGCAGGGACGAGTTCGCTTGCAGCCCGAAAACGACACCATGGAGCCCATCTATGCGACAAATCCGACGATCTTGGGCAAGGTTGTTGGATTGATGCGCCGGTTCTCGTAATGCAAAACCGCATCACGGTCTTTGATACCATTCGCGGATTTACCATGCTGTCGATGGCAGGATTTCATGCTTGCTACGATCTTGCCTATCTTTATGGTTGGGATATGCCCTGGTTTACTCAGACCATCTTCCAAGACATCTGGCGTGCCAGCATCAGTTGGGTATTTTTGTTTATTGCCGGCTGGATGTGCACCCTCTCGCGCAACAACATCAAGCGTGCCGTCAAATATGCCGCTGCCGCTTTTGTCGTATGGGTCGCGACGACGCTCGTCTCAGTCGATGACTCGGTGAACTTCGGCATCATGTTCTGCATGGCGGCCTGCACCGCCATTGTCGCGCTCGCGCGTCCGGTGATCGTTAAAGTGCCGTCGGTATGGGGTATAGCAATTTGCCTCACACTTTTTACCCTTACCTCGAGTATTCCTAAAACGGTTTATCCTATCCCCTATTTAGCTTGGCTGGGTTTCCCAAGCCCAGACTTTGTCTCTGGTGATTACTATCCAGTCATACCATTCTTATTTATGTACCTTGCAGGCTTCTTTGCCGCCCACACGACTCAGGAAGCAAACTATGAGGCGCCGGGATGGGCCTATGCGAATCCCATCCCGGCGCTCGCAAGTCTCGGGCGCCATGCGCTGCCGTTCTACCTGCTTCATCAACCGGTTATCTTGGGTGTACTGGAGCTGATTTACTCTGTTCGATAACGCTCGAGACGCGGTGCGATACGGGCTGGAAGCTTTGCCACAATACGAACGCCGTCCTCGAGGTATTCCTCGTGCAGAAGGGTTCCCTGTTCGTGCACAAGCGTGATTAACGCGCCCTCTCGATACGGGATATCGGCCGAGAGCAACACGTCCGTAGCGGCCGCTTCACGAGCGATGCGGTCGACTAAGTCATCAAGGCCCTCACCCGTCTGAGCCGAGAACAATACCGCCTCGGGATAGCGCCGGCGAAAGCTCAAGCGGTCGACGCTATCGAGCAGATCGATTTTATTGAACACGGTAAGCGTCAGGCGCTCACCGGCACCAATCTCGTCAAGGACACGATCAACCGCCTCAAGCTGGCGCTCGTAATCCTCATCGGAAGCATCCACAACTTTAAGAACCAAATCGGCGCCGAGCACCTCGGAAAGCGTAGATTTAAACGCGTCGACCAGGCCATGGGGCAGCTTTTGAATAAAGCCAACGGTATCAGTGATCGTCATGCCACGGCCACCGGGTAAACGATACGAACGCGTCGTAGGATCGAGCGTGGCAAACAGCTTATCCTGCGAAAGTACCGTGGATCCCGTCAATCGATTAAGCAACGTCGACTTACCGGCATTGGTGTAGCCAGCCAACGCTACGCGAAACGCCGGCGATTCAATACGGCTTTTCGATTGCACATCACGACGTTGTTCAACCTGTTTCAATTCGCGTCGAAGAGCTGCGATCTTATCGCGAATCAGGCGACGGTCGACCTCGAGCTGGCTTTCGCCCTGGCCAAAACGCGATCCAATGCCGCCACGCGTCTGTTCCTTAGCAAGGTGGCTCCACATACCTCGCAGACGGGGCAGCAGATACTGCAACTGAGCCAGCTGCACCTGTAAGCGACCCTCACGCGTCTGAGCATGCAGGCCAAAGATATCCAAAATCAACGCCGTACGGTCAATAATCTTAACCGGTTCGCCCACGGCTTTCTCAAGATAGGACTGCTGTGAAGGAGTCAAGTCGTCGTCGAAGATTACAACATCCGCATCCATACGATGCACCAAACCGCATAGCTCCTCGACCTTACCGGAGCCGATAAACGATTTGGGATAAGGTTTAACCAGACGCTGAGACAAGCGTGCCACGCATTGGGCTCCAGCAGTGTGAGCCAAGCGCTCGAGCTCGTCGAGCGAACGGTCGAGCGGCCAGGCGTTATCGCGCCACTCAACACCAACCAAGACGGCACGCTCAGGTTCAGGCGCCGTGGGAACCAAGGGAAAACGTGCCATTAGGCAGCCTCGATACGACGGTAGATATCATCGACGACCTCATCGATCGTAAACTCATCCATATCGAACCACACGATGCGATCGTCACGCTTAAACCAGGAAAGTTGGCGCTTGGCATAGCGACGTGAGCGCATCTTGATAAGCTCGCGGGCCTCATCCATGGTAATAGCGCCTCGCAAGGCATCAATAATCTCTTTGTAACCGATTGCCTGCATCGACGTGAGTGCATCACCCAGGCCCTGGTCCATAAGGCCACGGACCTCATCAACCAGACCCTGCTCAAACATAAGGTCGACACGCAGGTTAATGCGCTCATAGAGCACTTCACGGCTACGCGTCAGACCAAACCACATGGCATGATAGCGCTCATGCGGAACGCTGAATTTCGACTTCTGCTGGGCATACGACACACCGTCATCGTGCATCTCGAGCGCACGGATCACGCGGCGCACGTTATGAGGATGAATCACGGCAGCAGATTCCGGATCACGCTCGGCAAGCAGGGCATGCAAAGCTTTCTCGCCAATACGCTCGGCAAGCTCCTGATAACCCGTGCGACGTTCGTCCTCGAGCTCTCCCGAAGGAAAGTCCATATCATCGAGTGCAGCCTTAAGATACAAGCCCGTGCCGCCGCAAAAGACCGGAAGCCGTTGCTCACCAAGCAAACGCTCGATATGCGCCCGGGCATCAGACTGATAGAGCGCAGCAGAATACGCGACGCCCGGGTCCACGATATCGACAAGGCGCAGGGGCACCGAGCACTCCTCGGGCATCATCTTGGCCGTACCGATATCCATACCGCGATAGATTTGCATCGCGTCACACGATAACACTTCAGACGACAGACGAGCAGCCAGGCGGTCGGCAACATCACTCTTGCCGACCGCCGTCGGACCGACGATCGCTACGGCAGAAAGGTTTGTGCCGGGGGAAACCATTAGCGAGGCTCACCCACAACGGAGCCAGACAGATACCACGTCTTGGCGACATCCACATCGACGTCGACGATTTTGCCGATAAGCTGATCGATACTATAGCCAGCAGGAATCGGCGCATGCACTGTCTGGTTCTTAGGACTTTTACCAAGAAGAACAGCGTCGTTTTTCTTGCTCGTGCCCTCAATAAGCGCAGGCACCACGGTGTGAAGCTCGCCCTGGTTATACTCGTATGCCGTCGTCTCGATAACCTTGACCAGACGGTTAAAGCGCTCAAGGATAACCTCATGCGGGGTGGGATCATAGATCTCAGCTGCCGGGGTACCGGCGCGCTTGGAGTAAATAAACGTGTAGGCCTGGGCATAGCGAACCGTCTCGGCAAGCGAGAGCGTCTGCTCAAAGTCTTCCTCGGTCTCGCCCGGGAAGCCCACGATGATGTCGGTCGAAAGCGCAATATCGGGCATACGGTTACGAATGCGATCGACCAGGCCCAGATAATCCTCGCGCGTGTACCGACGATTCATCTCTTTAAGGATACGCGTGGAACCCGACTGAACGGCTAGGTGAAGCTGCGGCATAACGGCAGGTGTCTCGGCCATAGCATCGATGGTCTCGGGAAGCAAATCCTTGGGGTGCGAAGAAGTAAAGAAGATACGCTCGACGCCCGTATCACCCACGGCGCGCAGCAGGTCGGCAAAGCGCGGCTTGCCAAAGAGATCGCGACCGTAGGAGTTTACGTTTTGTCCCAGCAGCGTAATCTCGCGCACACCCTGACGCACCAGACCCGTCACCTCGTCGACAATCTCCTCGAAGGGACGGCTCTTCTCGCGACCACGAACGTACGGCACGATGCAATACGTGCAGAAGTTGTTGCAGCCCGTCATGATGGGCACCCATGCATGATACTGCGTCTCGCGATGCCACGGCATACTCATGGCGTCCGTATCTTCATGCTCATTCGTGCGGATATGGCGCTTGCCATCCATAAACGCCTCGGCGATAAGCTCCGCCACGTGCGCAATCGAATGCGTACCAAAAATAACGTTGACGTTATCGACGTTGGTGAGCAGGCCCTCGCCATCGCGCTGAGCGATGCAACCACCCACGGCGACCACACGCTTGCCCGAAGGAGAAGGAGGAAGACTCTTGCAGGAATTGCACTGACCGTACAGGCGCGTATCGGCAGCCTCGCGCACACAGCACGTCATGAATACGACAATATCGGCATGCTCCGGATCGAGCGCCATAAGACAGCCATAGGAATCGAGCAAACCGCTCACGCGCTCGGAGTCGTGCTGATTCATCTGGCAGCCGAACGTGCGGATAAAATAGGTTTTACCGGCAAGAATATCGCGTACGAAACGCTGGTCCATGAGCTTACATCCTAACGATGATATCGACGGGGCACAAAGGTGCTACAAATGTGCGAAAACTCGCTTACGCAACAGGCTTAACGTCGTCCATGACGACATTGTCCATAGCAGCCCGATTAATCTGGTGAACGTAGATAGAGAGACGGATTGCCGTGCGAGACTCCCCGTTAATGAGGATGTCAGAAAACACCGGCGCACAAGAGACATCAAAGCCAGTCGGAATCAAAAAACCTCGCGCAATGGCAACGGCCTTTATGGCCTGGTTGACGGCGCCGGCACCGACGCACTGAATGTTGACGGGAACGCCATCTTTGACCATACCGGCAATGGCGCCGGCAACGGACGCGGGCGATGATTTGCTTGATACCTTCAGGCAATCCATGAAGAAACTCCTGCGTTTAAAAGTACGTTTTAACTGCAATAACTGTATCGTACCGAGCGGACTCGGTAAAGATGCTACTCCTCTTTGGCAAGATCGAACGTCACGGTGATGCGATCACGTGAAACGCGAATCTTAGGGTCGCCGCACAGATTGAGGTAATACCGGGCGGCAAGGTCATTGAAGTCGCGCTCAACAGCACGCGAAAACTGTGCCATGTCATCCTTGGCAATGCGGAGGCCTCGACGGTCTTTGGCAAGATCGACTGGAGCCGGCAATTGCGAGGTGGAATCGCGCTCGCGCAGCAGGCGCGCACACACACCGCGAACGGGCTTAATCTGTCCTGACAGAATACGGTGGGCAGTACGCTCGGACATCTCGAGACCCAGCCCGGAGCAAATCCGGATAAAATCCTCGGCATCCGAAGCGAGACCTAAACGATCGATAACCGGAAGCTCACACTCGTCATCGATAAAGAGCAGGCGTGACGTATCGAGACGACTGGAAGCCTGGGCGTACAGGGTCGCCGCGATCTCGGACGGAGAGCCCAGATACACGTCGCAGTCGCGCAGCTCCTCAAGGGCAAACTCGCAGGCTGCGCGAATGATGTTGTGAGGACCGCGAGCGCATACATAGCGGCCGTCTTCGTCTTTAACCGCCTGAGGCCAGCTCGACTGGTCGGCGCGCTCAGCCAAGCGATCGGTGTCAACGCACACCTTAAACGCTGAGCCCAAATCGACGCCCGATGTAACAACGCGTGCCTCATCGGTGTTCTGCTTGATAGAGAACAGCGCCATACCACGACCGTGAACACCCCAACGGTCCATCTTCATGCTCTCGAGCTTGGAGGTGACACGGGCATCAAAGATACGCTCCTGCATATCCTGCGGCACACCCGAACCGTTATCCAGGAAGAGGAGGGTACGAACACCCTCCTCCTTGGTCGTGGCTAGATAGACCTTATCGGCTCCGGCATCGCGAGCATTACGCAGCATCTCGATGACAATGTCCTCTACATGCTGAATGTCATGCTTGGCCTGACGGCGCTCGGCCTCCGAAACGCGGAGGCGGACATACCCCTCGCCAAGGTTTTCCTCGACGCGAAGGTTGCCCTCCCCCGACATCGACGCGATAAATGAGATGAGCTCGTTCGCGTCGTTCATGTTATTTAGCGATATCGACGGCACGGCTCTCGCGAATCACGACAACGCGCACCTGACCGGGATACTCCATCTCTTCCTCGATCTGATGAGCGATATCGTGCGCAAGCACCGTGGACTGGGCATCGGAAATCTTGTCCGGCTGAACCATGACATGAACCTCGCGACCGGCCTGCATAGCATAGGTACGCTCGACGCCGTCATGAGAGTTGGCGATCTCCTCGAGCTTCTCAAGGCGCTTAATGTAGCTCTCGGCCGACTCGCGACGGGCGCCGGGACGAGAAGCGGAAACAGCATCGGCAGCCTGGACCAGAACGTCGAGCACCGTGTTGGGGTCGACATCGGCATGATGGGCCTCGATTGCGTGGACGATAACGGGCTTCTCGCCATAACGGCGGGCAAGCTCGGCGCCAATCACAGCATGCGGACCCTCAACGTCGTGGTCGATGGCCTTGCCCAGGTCATGCAGAAGACCCGCGCGCTTGGCGGTCACAACATCCAGACCAAGCTCGGAGGCCATGATGCCGCACAGGTCGGAGACCTCAAGCGAGTGCTGTAGCACGTTCTGACCAAACGAGGTGCGGTAGCGCAGAGCGCCCAGGGTTTTGACGATCTCGGGATGCAGGTCGTGGATTCCGGTATCGAAGGCGGCCTGCTCGCCGGCTTCGAGCACACGCTGCTGAACCAAGTCAGCGGCCTTGTGGTACATCTCCTCGATGCGGGCGGGGTGAATACGACCGTCGGCAATGAGGTTCTCGAGCGCCACGCGGGCGGTCTCACGACGGACCGGATCAAAGCTCGAAAGCACGACAGTCTCGGGGGTGTCGTCGATCACAAGGTTGACGCCGGAAACCTGCTCGAAAGTACGGATGTTACGACCCTCGCGACCGATGATGCGTCCCTTAAGGTCATCGGAGGGAATATGAACGGACGTGACGGTGACCTCGGCGGTATGGTCGGCAGCGCAGCGCTGGATCGCCAGGGAGAGAATCTCCTGAGCGGTCTTGTGGCACTCGGCACGGACCTGTTGCTCGGACTCACGGATGATGGTGGCCGCCTCATGGGTAACCTCGCCGCGGACCTTATCGAGCAGCTCCTTGTGAGCATCCTCGCGCGTAAGGTCGGCAATACGCTCGAGCTCGGAGGTCTGCTTGGCGCAAAGCTCCTCAAGTTCGCGAGAGCGCTTCTCGACCTGACCGGCCTGGCTGGACAGCTGATGCTCGCGCTTATCGAGCGCATCGTTGCGTCGGTCGAGCGATTCCTCGCGCTGCATCACGCGATTTTCGAGCGCGCGAATCTCGCTCTTACGCTGCTTGTCCTCGGCCTCGGCGGCCTGTTTGTTCTTGATGATCTCTTCCTTAGCTTCGAGCAGAGCCTCTTTTTTGAGGGTCTCGGCCTGACGCTTAGCATCACCGATCAGGGACTCTGCCTGCGCGTGTGCCGACTGAATCTTTTCTTCGGCCTCGTGAAGACTACCCTGCTTGGCGGTGCGCATGTAGGCAATGGCGACGATGGCACCCAAAACAATGCCAACGAGCGCTGCAATGATAGGCGGCATGCTCACTCCTTTTTATGGAATCGTTACACAACAAAGCGAACCGTCCATACGAACGGCTCGCGACATTTGAGTAATATGGGCGCAGCTTATGCGGGTCGGATACAGATAAACATATAAACAAACTCATCGCAGATGAGCACATATCACAATGCAAATGACAGTAATTATCCTACGTTGAACCGCAACAACTGTCAAATTAACGCACCCAGCACGGCGCCTATCGAGCGGTGAACGGCAGGGGCGTAACGTGCGCATGCTTAAACGTCGCATTTCTCGCTTAAGGCATCAAGGCGCGCCTTAACGGCATCCGCGGCAATGTGATAGGAAAAGCCCTTGCCCATCAAAAATCTGACGAGCTTTTCGAATGCACGTGCCTCGGGAACGCGACGCTTAGCGAGCAAAGCCGATGCGCGAGCCAAGTCGTCATCCTCGGCAAAATAAGCCTCGGGATACCCTGGAATCTCATCAAGTGCAACATGGCGACGCTTGAGTTCAGTCTCGATTTTGCGCTGTCCCCAACCACGACGCTTACGCTCCTCGATAAAGAACGAGCAAAAGCGGTTCTCATCTAAAAAACGATACTCGATGGCACGATTGACGGCAAAGTCGATCGCGGGCTGACGAAAGCCATAGCGCGCCAACTTATCGCGCACCTCGCCCGTAGCATGATCACGACGCGAAAGCATCTCGGTCACCATGGTGAGCGCACATTTGCATTCGATAAGCTGTACCGCCTCGCGAAAGTCATCCCAGTCGCAGGGAAGATCGAGACGGTTCTGAACGTACACACGTGCCACACGCACGGGAATCCAAATGGACCGTTCAAAACCGCCCTCCAGATCGCAATCGATATGTGCACAGGGCTTTTTAGACGCATAACCGCTCGAGAACGAGGAGGCCGTCTTCTTATCCGGAAAAACGACCCTAGCCTCGGTCACCGTATACGACATGTCGGCATCCGTTACTCGTCGTCATCGTCGAGCATCGCGGAGCCATCGATGGCATACAGCTCGTCAAACTCCTCGGGGGCGGGCTGATCGGTCAACTCAACCTCGGAGGGGGCATCATCGTCATACTCAAGACCGCAGGCAAGGCGAACCTTGTGCTCGATCTCGTCGGCGCAATCGGGATGCTCGCGCAGGAACGTCTTAGCGGCCTCGCGACCGTTGCCGAGTTTGTCCTCACCATAGGCAAACCAAGACCCCATCTTTTTGCATATGCCGCACTCGACAGCCATATCCAGAATCGAGCCCTCTTTAGAAATGCCGGTGCCATACATGATGTCAAATTCGGCCGAGCGGAACGGAGCAGCCACCTTGTTTTTAACGACCTTGGCACGTACGCGATTGCCGATAACCTCGTCCTTGAGCTTGATGGTATCGATTTTGCGAATATCGATACGCACGGAAGAGAAGAACTTGAGTGCGCGGCCGCCTGTGGTGGTCTCGGGGTTGCCGAACATGACGCCGATCTTCTCGCGCAATTGGTTAATGAAGATGCAGGTTGTGTTGGACTTGGCAAGCGAGCCGGCGAGCTTGCGGAGCGCCTGACTCATCAAGCGAGCCTGCAGACCCACCGTCGTGTCACCGATCTCGCCCTCGATTTCGGCTCGTGGAGTCAAAGCGGCAACAGAGTCGACGACGATGGCGTCGATGGCACCGGAACGCACAAGCATGTCAACGATCTCGAGCGCCTGTTCGCCCGTATCGGGCTGGGAAATCAGCACCTCGTCGATATCGACGCCGATGCGCGCGGCGTAGGTGGGATCAAGCGCATGCTCAGCGTCGATAAAAGCCACGACACCGCCCATGGCCTGCGCCTCTGCAAGAATCTCGAGCGAAAGCGTTGTCTTACCGGAGGACTCGGGGCCATAAATCTCAACGATACGGCCGCGCGGCACGCCGCCGATACCCAAGGCGGCGTCGAGCGCCAGAGAGCCCGTCGGAATAGCCTCGACCTCGAGCTCGGGACCGCCGTCGCCATACCTCATAATAGAACCCTGGCCGAACTTCTTCTCGATCTCGGCCTTGGTAGTGGCGATCATCTCGTCGCGCTCTTTACCCGTCGTGCGCGTATGAACGGTACGTACGGGACCTGAATTCTTGGCCATGAATAGCCCTCCTCTTAACAACCTGAATCGATGATAAACGAACGGCTGTTCGTGGTCAACCGTTCAGGTTCATCATATGCACCCGTCCATTCCAAAACCCGACCAAACGCCGACCAAACGCCGACCAAACGCTTGACCATGCCAATCGCAAATACGAGTGCTCGTACAAATTAAAGACATGCGCCAGCGCAAGCGCATTCCTTGCCAAAGGTCCCTATCTCCACAATTAAGGGGCCCTAAGGCCCCTTAAAACACGTCTATTCCATGGAATTGAGCACGCGGACAATGCGTTCCAAAGCCTCAGCGACCGCATAGGCACGGACGCACGACCGATCACCCTCGTAGTGACAGCGCGCAGACTCAACGACCGTCGCTCCCCCATCGGCCGCGCGATACGCCCAGCCGATATAGAACGTGCCGGCGGGGTCTTGATCGGTACCGCCGCCGGGCCCAGCGTAGCCCGTTGCGCTCACGGCGACATCGCTCTGATAGAGGTCCAGCGAGCCCGCGGCCATCTCACGCGCCGTCTGATGCGACACGGCGCTAAACCGATCGAGTGTTTCCTGCTCGACGCCGAGCACGCGATGTTTGATCTCATCGCAGTAGGTCACCGCACCGCCACGAAGCACCGCCGAGGCACCCGGGATATCGGCAATCGTCGAGGCGATCATGCCCGCCGTCAGCGACTCCGCCGTCGACACCGTCACGCCACGGGCACTCGCGCGCTCGACAATATCGCGCGCCAGCTCCTCGTTGTTTGCGGCGATCTGCAAATAAGACTCCGTCATACCCACCAGGACCTAGACCGAAAAGACGATCTTACGGCAGTTCCAGAAGTACTGGGCACCCGAGATAATGGTCAAAATGACAGCGATGACGTACAGGAAGCGCGACACCGAATAGACACCGAGCAGCAGCGACGCCGGACACAGCTGAAGACCGGCCATCGCAAAGACGCACAGATAGCCACAGATGGAGACCATCGTGGTCGCCGTCTTGTACTTGCCGAGCTTATCGGCGGCAACGACCACACCGGCAGCACTCGCGACCATGCGAAGTGCGCTCACCAACAGCTCGCGGAACAGGATAATGAACACGGACCACACGGTCACCGCGCCAAAATCCAAGAACAGCAGCAAGGCCGAGAACACCAGCAACTTGTCGGCGATGGGGTCCAAGAACTTGCCGAAATCGGTGATCTCGTTGCGTGAGCGCGCCAGATAGCCGTCGACCTTATCGGTGCACGACAGGATCACATACAGAATGAAGGCAGCGGCGGCGAGCGGGCCGTCGAAGGTGCTCCAGTCCGTACCGGCAACGCTCGCGTGAGACAGGGCCGAGACGATCATGAACACCGGAATGAAGACGATGCGAACGCACGTCACGATGTTGGCGGGCGTCCAAACGCTCGTCAGTTCCTTATTGCTCTCGTTTGCCACGACGCTCTCCTACTCCACAACATGGCCGATAAGCTCATAGCAGAAGCTATCGGTAAACTCGACGGTCAAAATATCGCCCACGGACGCCTCGCTGGCGTCCAGATGCACCGCGCCATCGGAATCGGGCGCCTGGAACCAGGCATGACCGATCAGCTCGGCGCCGTCCTCGGTCTCCTCGATACCGTCGACGATTACTTGGGCGCGCTCGCCCACATGGGCTGCTGTGGCGGCAAAACCCAGCGACTCGGCCAGATCCATGGCCTCCTGGGCGCGCTCGAGCTTGACCTCCTCATCGACCTGGCCCTCCATATTGGCGGCCAGGCTGCCCTCCTCCCGCGAGTAGGCAAAGACGCTCGTATAGTCAAAGCCGACGGTGTCCATAAAGTCGATAAGATCACGGAACTCGTCGTCGGTCTCGGTCGGAAAGCCGACCATGGCCGTGGAGCGAATCACGATGCCGGGGATACGATCACGAAGATCGCGGAACAGTTCCTCGAGCTCCTGACGCGAACCGGAGCGACGCATGGCCTTGAGGATGCGCGCGTCGCAGTGCTGCACGGGGATATCGATATAGGGCAATACCTCGGGCGTATCGCGAATCGTCTCGATAAGCTCGTCGGTCATGCCCTCGGGCTGCAGATAGAGCACACGAACCCAGACGTTGTGCGGGCGTACAGCCTCGGCGACGGCGCGCAGCAGCTGCGCCAGATTGCGCGGTGAGGCCTCAGCGGCGTCCTCATCGGCAAAGTCGGTGCCCCAAATGCCCGTGTCCTGGCCGATCAGCACGATCTCGCGCACACCGCCGGCAACCAGGTCGCGCACCTCGGAGATAATGCTTTCGGCATTGCGCGAATGATAGCGACCGCGAATGTAGGGAATCATGCAGAAGCTGCAAAAACGATTGCAGCCATCGGAGATCTTGACGTAGGCGACAGCGCCCTCGACGGTACGCTTGACCTGCGGGATAAAGGCAGCGATTTCACGCTCCACACCAAGAACGCCATCGATGACAGAGACGATACCGTCTTCCTCATCGGCCTTCACAAACGCCGCGACCTCGGGCAGTTCGTCGGGCAGGTCGTCGCCGTAACGAGACGGCACGCAACCGCACATGACAATGGGGCAGGAGCGAACGCCGTCCTGCACCTCGTTAGCGAGCTCGAGCGTGGTCTCGATGCTCTCAGACGTCGCCGAGGTAAGAAACGAGCACGTATTGACAATGGCGATATCGGCATCCTGAGGATCGAATGCCTCCTCGTAGCCCGCAGCGGCCAGCAGCGAACGCATGCGGTCGGTATCGACCTCGTTCTTGGCGCAGCCAAGCGTGATATAGAGTACGGAACCCAACGGAGTATCCATGTTGGAGAGCGGTCCTTTCGAGTAAATTAGCGGTAGTTGGTAAACTGCAGCGGCTGGCCGTAGTCCTGGTCGCGCAGGAACTGAATCACCGTCTGTAAAGCGTCCTTAGAAGCCGAGGAAACGCGCAGCTTATCGGCCTCGATGGTCACCTTGACCTTAAGCTTTTGATCCTTGATGTCTTTATTGATCTTCTTTGCGGTCGTCTGGTCGATGCCCTCGACGATATGACCGAGCACGCGCACGGTACCGCCCGAAGCCGCCTGCGGGGCGTCCCAAGAGACAGCCTTGAGGTCGATACCGCGCTTGATGAGCTTGGAGCTCAAAACATCGATGATCTGCTTGGAGACAAAATCGGCCGGAGCGTTAATCGTAAAGAGCTTGTCGCCCTTCGAAAGCTCGATGGTGGCGCCGGAGTCTTTAAGGTCATAGCGCTGGGAAATCTCGCGGGCGGTCTGCTGGAAGGCGTTATCGACCTCCTGCATGTTAACCTCGGACACAACGTCAAAGCTGGAATCTTTAGCCATGGTTCTTCCTTTCGGTACGGGGAGCCTTAGTAGCTGTCGTACGAATAGTCATCTGAATCGTTCGCTGTCTGGCCGTCGGATGCCGTGTCGGTGCCGACGGTAGACTGGACATCGGTGCCGTCGGCATTATCGGTACCGCCGGCATTATCGCCGTTCGCGGAGTCAGCGGTCTCCTTCTTGGGAACGGTAATGGTCACGCGCGCCACACCCGATGTCTTGGTGTCATAGCGAACCTTTTCACCATTCTTGGTGACCGTGACATCGGAGGGCTTGGACGTGGTGATCTCAATCGAGGACTCGGGCGTGTACTCCTGCTCAAAAGGACCGGTCGCTTGAGCGCCATAGACCGATTTACCGTCGACCTTGACCTCGATCCAGGCGGTCTTGCCCTTGGCAACAGAGACCTTGACCTTGGTGACCTCGTCCTCTTCCTTTTCCACCGTCGCCTTGGCGGCATCGGAACCGGCCGCATCCGTCGCCTCGTCGGCGTCTTCATCCTGGTCAGTGGATTCGGTCTTCTTGGAAGATTTCTTAGTCGTCGTCTTGGTAGCCACGGGTGTCTCGGGCGTCGACTCGGGTGCAGCAGAGCCGCAACCACGCAGGAGTACCACGATGAGCAAAATCAACAGCAGCACCACGGCACCGATGCCGACGTAAATAATGCGCGGATCGATCGTGTTGTATTGAGAGGCGCGCCCAACGCCGCGTCCGCGATTGGAGCTACCACGACCATTACCCTGCGGTATGCGGCCGCGACCGCTATCGGGACGACCACGATAGCTACTCTGGCGCTGCGAACCCCGCTGGCCCGGACGCGGCGCAAGCTCGCCACGGCCCTGATAGCCGCGCTGACCAGAGCGAGGCGCCGAAGAGCGCTGCCCATAGGGCTGGGATTGCGAACGGAGGCGCGGCGTCACCTGCGTGGTATCGGCGTCAGAATAGCCATCGCGGGAACGCCCGGCGGATACTCCGCGATAGCTACGACCGGAGTATCCGCCGTCGCCGTAACCGGCGCGAGGATCGCGACTCAACCCGCGAGCGGCGGGAAGCGCACGGTCATCTGGCAGGGGCGTACTGCGAAAACGATCTCGCTGAGAACGAATTTCCTCGCTGGAGCCCGTCTCGGTGATATAGCCCGCTTGCGGAGGGCGCTGGCCGTACCGTGTCGTACGACCACCCTGAACCATCAAAAAACGACCGTTATCGACCGAAGAACGCGAGTTAACGTAGCCGGCAGCATCCTGAAAACGACCGCCCTGCTGCGAGGTATCGCGTTCATATGCCATGAGGTCGTCAAAATAAGCGTTGACGACCTCGCGCGGGTTAAGCCCCAAAAAGCGAGCGTAGCTCGATATCATGCCCTGCGCATAGCCACGCGGGGGCATCGATGCAAAGTTACCAGTCTCGAAAAACTCGATGATCTGCGGCCTGATTTTGATGGTGTTGGCGACCTGCTGGATGGAAAGGCCCATCCGGCGACGCTGCTCGAGCAGCATGTCACCAAAGCGTGCAGCCATCAGAATCCTCCAAACTCACGATCTTCACGTACCATCTCGGCGTCGACAGACTCCAGCGCGGCAAGCCCTTCGTCATCCAGCAGGACCTCGCGCGGCTTGGAACCGTCGGGCGGGCCGACAACGCCCTTTTCTTCCAGCATGTCCATAATACGCCCGGCGCGCGCATAGCCAACCTTGAGGCGGCGTTGCAGGCCAGATGTGGAGCCCAGCTGCGATTCCACCACAATATGGGCGGCCTCCCAGATAAGCGGGTCGTCATCCTGCGGCTCGGCAACGCCCGTGCGGACAATACCGCCGCCACCAGCCATGGACATGGAAGCAGGCGCCACGGCAGACAGAATCTCCTCGTGGTAGTCGGGCTCGCTTTGCGACTTAACGAACTCGACGATCTCGTTGATCTCGTCATCGGAGACAAAACAGCCCTGGATACGGCGGGGCTTACCCCAGTCGACCTTGGAGAACAGCATGTCGCCCAAACCGGTGAGCTTTTCGGCGCCCATCTGGTCGATAATGACGCGGGAATCGATGCCTGTGGCCACGTTAAAGGCGATACGATTGGTGATGTTGGCCTTAATGAGGCCCGTCACCACGTTGGAGCTGGGGCGCTGCGTAGCCACGATAAGGTGAATACCGGCGGCACGGCCCAGCTGGGCGATACGAACGATCGAGGCCTCGACATCCTTGCCGGCAACCATCATCAGGTCCGATAGCTCGTCGATGATAATGACCAGATAGGGCATCTTTTGCGGCGGGTTATCGTAGTGTTCGAACTCGCCGGCGGCCTGCTTTTCGTTATACGTCGAGATCTTGCGAACGTTGAGGCGCTCGAACACCTTCAGGCGACGCTCCATCTCGGAAACAGCCCATTGCAAGGCACTCGCAGCCTGCTTGGGTTCGGTCACCACGGGCACATAGAGATGGGGCAGGCCGTTATAGCCGGCAAGCTCAACGCGCTTGGGATCGACCATGATCAAGCGAACGTCCTCGGGAAGCGCGCGCATGAGCAGGGTCGTGATGATGGAGTTGATCATGACCGACTTACCGGAACCGGTGGTACCGGCAATAAGCAGGTGGGGCATCTTGGCGAGGTCGGCGACGACGGGCGTGCCCTCGGCATCGCGGCCGATGGCCAGCTCGAGCGGACCGCCCTTCACATAGGGAAGCACGTCGCCCAGGTTAACGTTCTGGCGCTTGCGATTGGGAATCTCGATACCCACAAGCGAGGTACCGGGGATCGGCGCAAAGATACGCACCGACTGGGCGGCAAGCGAAAGCGCGATATCGTCCTCGAGGCTCGAAATCTTGCTCACGCGCTCGCCCTCGCCGGGCTGCAGCTTAAAGGTCGTCACCGTGGGACCGGCAATCCAGCCGACGACGCGAGCGCTACGGCCAAACTCCAGCAACGTGGACTGCAGCGACTCGGCAGTCTGCTCCAACTCCTTGTCAGAAGACGCGGCGGACGCCGACTGCGGGTTGGCGTGCAGGATTTCGAGCGGCGGGAGTTTGAGGCCATCCTCTTGCTCGCCCTCGACATCGGCAGCAGTGCCGTCAGCTCCCCCATCGCCGGCTGCAACAGGAGCAGCGGAAGCCGTTGGGGTGGAGGCGTCGGCAACCTTGGGATGCTTCAGGAAATCGGGGATCTGCGGGGCAGCAGACACGGGGTTCACGGCAAACGGCGGCTCGGACTCGTCGACCTTGTCCGGGTCGTCTTCCATCGAAAGCTGTCCGGTGACCTGTCCTCGCCTGTCTTGGCGACGCGGCAGCAAAGTTGTCTTGGCGGTCTCGAGCGGACACTCGTCATCCTCGTCATCGCCCGCGGTGAGTTCGATTTCGCTATCGGACCAAGACGGGTCGGGCTCACTCGTGTTGAGCTTGGGCGCGGACTTGCCATGCTTGGCATGGCGGCGTGGCAGCAGCGTAGTCTTGGCGCGCTCGGCCTCCACGGCCTCGGACACGTCGACAAACGGATCATCGTCCTCGTCGTCATCGTCCAAAACAGGGTCCGCATCATTGCCCATCACCGTGGTCACGGCCATATCGGAGCCCTTCTGACGAAGAATGCTCAGGTGCGGACGGGCGATGCCGGGAACCGACAGGGCCTCTTCGTCGCCCCACGGGCTCGCATTGACATCGGCACGACGGCGCTCGGCGAAATCGGCAGCGCGATCGCGCGCAGAACGCAAAACGCCACCCACCGAAAATCCGATGATGACAAAGCCAACGACGGCCAAACCCAACAGGACCACCATCGCGATAGGTTTACCCAGGGCATTCTGCAGCGCACTCGCAATAAACGCACCGATGTAGCCACCCGAGGCGGACAGGTTTTGCGGCACAAACATGAGGTCGCACGAATCGCTCGTGCCCGGCACCATCAACGAAAGAATGGAGACGGCGGCGATAAAGACAACGGCGCCACCCGCGACCGAGCGAATGTTGAGCGGCGAGTCCTCACCCAAAAAGAGCGTGGCGGCAAGCAGTAAAATGACAATCGGCAGCACGTAGGCGCCCAGGCCAAAGCCAAGATGGTAGAAACCGGCAACCACTGCCGTCACGGGTGCCGTTGCCGGAGAAATCACGGCAATGAAAGACGCAATCGCCAAAACGGCAATGACCACGCCGGCGATATCGCGGTTGGCCGAAGGCTCGACCAGGGGCTCAACATCGTCGAACTCGGACTCGTGGCCCTTATTGGCACGAAGATGGGAACCGGCACCCTTAGCAGATGCCGGTTGGTTGTTGGCTTTACTGCCTTTGGCGTTTTGTGCAGATCCGCGCGCCAAACTAAACCTCCATGACGACCGGGATGATCATCGGACGGGTGCGCGTACGGCTCCAAATGAAGTTGGAGAGCGAATCGCGCACGGCCTTGCGAATGGCATCGGAGCCGCTGCTCGTAAAGCTAAACTTGCCCTTCTCGATCGTCTTCATGATGGATGCGGAGGCATCCTCAGAGAACTGGTCGTCGATGGCAAAGGAGACGCCGCGGCCCGAGAACTCGATGGCCTCGATCTTCTTGTGCTTGAGCGAGACGATGGCGACGGCTGTGACCATACCGTCATTGGCGAGCTTCTGACGATCGCGAAGGACGATGGGGTCGGTATCACCGATGCGCAGGCCATCGACATAAACGACGCCGGACTCGACGGGCGTGCCGCGCTTGACAATACCACCGCGCATCTCGAGCGTGTCGCCGTTATCGAGGATAAAGATGTGATCATCCTTAATACCCATCTTACGGGCAAGCTGGGCATGGGCACGCAGGTGCACGGCCTCGCCGTGAACCGGCATAAAATAGGTGGGCTTGGCCATGGCCATCAGGAGCTTGAGCTCCTCCTGGCTGCCGTGACCCGAGACGTGAACGAGGGCGCGATTCTTGTCCCACACGTCGCAGCCAAGCTTGGCCAGGCTGTTGACGACCTGCTGGACGGCCTTCTCGTTGCCGGGAACAGGGGTGGCCGAGAGGATGACGGTATCGCCCTCGTGGATGGAGAGCGTCTTGTGCTCGCCGTTGGCCATGCGGGACAGCGCCGACAGCGGCTCGCCCTGAGAGCCGGTGCACATGACGACGATCTTGTCGTCAGGCAGGTTATCGATATCGAAGGCATCGATGATATCGGCATCGTCGATGTTGAGGTAGCCCAGCTCGCGCGCCACGCGGGTGTTGGTGAGCATGGAACGTCCGGTCACGACGACCTTGCGGCCGCACTTGCGGGCGGCGTCGCAGATCTGCTGCAGGCGATGGATATGGCTCGAGAACGACGCGACGAACACGCGGCCCGGGGCATTCTTAATGGCGTGCAGCAAGTTGGGGCCGACTTCGGCCTCGGACTTGGTAAAGCCCGGAACCGTGGCGTTGGTGGAGTCGGAAAGCAACAGGTCGATGCCCTGTTTGGCAAAGCGACTGATGGCGGCATAATCGGGCGTGACGCCATCGATGGGCGTCTGGTCGAGCTTAAAGTCGCCCGTGTGCATAACGGTGCCCTGGTTGGTGCGAATGAATACGCCCAAAGCGCCCGGAATTGAGTGCGTCATAGAGAAGAAGTCGAGCGAAATGCCACCAAGATTGACATGGCTACCGCCCTTGACCTCGCGGAACTTGGGCGCGCGGATGCGGAACTCGGAAAGTTTGCCCTCGATAAAACCAAGCGTCAGCTTGCTCGAGAAGATGGGCACCTTGTTGTTGAGGTCCTGCAGCAGGTACGGAAGCGAACCGGTATGGTCCTCGTGGCCGTGGGTGACGATGATGCCGCGGAGCTTCTCCTCGTTCTCCAGAACATAGGTGTAGTCGGGAAGCACCAAATCGATACCGGGCTGGGAGTCGTCGGGGAACATAAGGCCGGCGTCGACGAGCACCATGTCGTCGCCGCACTCGAAGACCGTCATATTCTTGCCGATGCCGTCAAGGCCTCCGAGCGGAATGATCTTCAAGGGAGATGATTTTTTAGCTGCCATAGGTTCGTGCGGTTTCCTTTCTTCGAAACGGGTCTGGAACAACCGACGGGGCGCTTCTGGCAAACCGACCGCCGGGAACGTACAAACATGCATCACGGAGTCGATGCAGTAACCGCATTATGATACCCATTTGCCCACCAACAGACCACCCATGCATCAAAGCCCCATCCAAACCGGTCTATCCCGCCGGTTTCCCGTGGGGCGGGCACTGATGAAGTTTCCTGCTCTACAGTCCTGCGCAAGACGGAAAGCACATTAAGTGCTTTCCTTTGCGTGCGGAACTCGCGACAAACTTAACCCGCCCCGGCCCCCGATGGCCCCAGACCTGCCAAAAAGGGACAGGTTTATTTTGGTCGGTTTTATCTGGGGTAATGCCGCACATGCGATTATCTAAAGATCTGAATTCAGATAACTGAATAGACTATCTGACGAAATCGAAACCCGCACCAACCAGCCCTTTTGCTATTCCCGGCGGGGGCCGCGGGTAAAGTTTATCGCGAGTTCCGCACGAGCCGGAGAGCACTTAATGGCTCTCCGTGCGAGCAGGACTGTAGAGCAGGAAACTTTACCCGCGGACCCCGCCGGGAATAGCAAAAGGGCGACCCCTGTCCGGAGTCGCCCTTGTTGAGCTGCTTATGTGTAGCTGTTACTCGGCGTCGTGGTGACGGCGGGGCTTGCGGCCTCCGTTGTCACCGGGACGGCGCGGACGGTCGCTGCGCTCGGAGCGCTCGCGACGCGGACGCTCACGGCGCTGGAAGTGCTCACCGTCGCCCTCGGAGGCACCCTCGGCACGAGCCGGAGCCTCGGGCTTATCCAGACGATCGAGCGAGATCTTGCCGCGATCGTCGACCTCGATGACGACGACCTTAACCTCGTCGCCCACATTGAGGACATCCTCGACCTTCTCCACGCGACCCTTGGCGACGCGGGAGATGTGCAGCAGGCCGTCCTTACCGGGCAGCAGGTTGACAAAGGCGCCAAAGGGCTGGATGGAGACCACGCGACCGGTGTACTCCTCGCCCGGCTCGGGAACCTTGATGATGAGCTTAATGCGCTCGACAGCCTGGTCGACGGACTCGCCGGTGCCACCGACAAAGACAGTGCCGTCCTCCTGGATGTCGACCAAAGCACCGGTCTCGTCTTGGATGCCGCGGATGACCTTACCGCCGGAACCGATGACGTCGCGGATCTTGTCGGTCGGAACCTGGATGGAGACGATGCGCGGGGCGGTGCTGCGCGTGGTGTGGCGCGGCTCGGGGATCACATCGAGCATCTTCTGCAGGATGAAGGCGCGACCCTCCTTGGCCTGCTGCAGGGCGCGGGCCAGGATGTCGAAGGTAAGGCCGGTGGCCTTGTTGTCCATCTGCAGAGCGGTAATGCCCTCGGTGGTGCCGGTGACCTTAAAGTCCATATCGCCCAGGAAGTCCTCGAGACCCTGGATGTCGGACAGGACCACGGTCTTGCCCTCCTCCTGGATCAGGCCCATGGCGATACCGGAGACCGGGCGCTTAATGGGAACGCCGCCGTCCATAAGGGCGAGCGTGGAGCCGCAGGTCGAAGCCATCGAAGAGGAGCCGTTGGACTCCATGACCTCGGATACCACGCGGATGGCGTAGGGGAACTCGTTCTCGTCGGGGAGCACCGGAAGCAGGGCGCGCTCGGCCAGGTTGCCGTGGCCGATCTCGCGGCGCTTGGGGCTACCCATGCGGCCGGTCTCGCCGGTGCAGAACGGCGGGAAGTTGTAGTGGTGCATGTAGCGCTTGCCCTCGGAGGGCTCGATGGTATCCAGACGCTGGCCCTCGTTGAGCATGCCGAGCGACAGGACGGAGAGCACCTGGGTCTGGCCGCGCTGGAACAGGCCGGAGCCGTGAACGAGCGGCAGGTAGTTGTCCTTCACCATAATGGGGCGGATCTCATCGGCGGCACGGCCGTCGACGCGCTCACCGGTCTCGACGACCATGGTGCGCATGGCCTTCTTCTCGAGCTTCTTGAGTGCCACGGGGATCTCGCGCTCCCAAGCGGCCTGCTCCTCCTCGGTGAACTCGGCACGGATGGACTCCTTCAGAGCCTCGACCTTGCCGATACGGGAGAGCTTGTCGGCGTCGCGAAGGGCGGCTGCCATCTCGTCGTAGTGGGCGAAGATGCGCTCCTGGACCTCCTCGACGGGCTGGTCGAGCGGGTACTCCTTCTTAACGATAGCGCCGTTGACCTGCTCCCACTCGGCAACGAACTCGTCCTGAGCCTGGCAGAAGGCAGCGAGGGCCTCCTGGCCAAACTTCATAGCGGCGAGCATATCGTCCTCGGAGATCTCATCGGCGCCGGCCTCGACCATCGAGATGAAGTCGGCAGAGCCGCCCAGCTCCAGATCCAGATCGGAGTTCTCGCGCTCCTCATAGGTGGGGTTGACGATAAACTCGCCGGTCTCCACGTTGCGGCCGATGCGCACGCACGCAAGCGGGCCCTCGAAGGGCACGCCGCCGAGCGTCATGGCCAGGGAGGCACCCATGACGTTGATGACGTCGAAGGGGTTGACCTGGTCGGCGACGAGCGAGGTGGCGACGATGTGCACCTCGTTGCGGAAGCCGTCCGGGAAGCTCGGGCGAATGGGACGGTCAATCATGCGGGCCGTGAGCGTGGCCTTCTCGCTGGGACGGCCCTCGCGCTTGAGGTAGCCACCCGGGATGCGGCCGGCAGCGTACATCTTCTCGTTGAAGTCGACGGTCAGCGGAAAGAAGTCGTAGTTCTTGCGCTCCTTGGAGACGACCACGGTGTCGAGCATCGTGGTGTCGCCCTGCTTGACCAGACAGGCGCCGGTGGCCTGCTTGGCAAGCTCGCCCGACTCAAAGGTGTAGGTCTTGCCGTACAGCTCAAAGGTCTTGGATACGAGTGTCATTGTTCTCCTTTACCCCGCAGGCCCCTTGCCTGCGGGCTTCTCATGTGACGCGGGCCCCCTGCCCCCGCCACGCTTCAGAGCGTGATTGTTCACGCCCTTACACAAAAAGAGCGCCCCGCTGCGCAGGACGCTCTTAGCATGTACAAATCCTTACTGGATATTGTCGCGGATGCCCAGAGCCTTGATGAGCTCACGATACTCGACGACGTCGTTCTTCTTGATGTAGGAGAGAAGACGACGACGGCGACCGACGAGCATGAGCAGACCACGACGGGTGTGGAAGTCCTTCTGGTGGGACTTCATGTGCTCGGTCAGCTCCTTGATGCGCTCGGTCAGGATGGCGACCTGAACCTTGGGGTTGCCGGTGTCGACCGGGGTGTTACCGAACTGGGCAGTCAGCTCCGCCTTGCGCTCTTTGGAAACAGTCATTGTTTCACCTTTCGTTTCGCGTCGCCCGCGGGCGACTCTATTCGCCTCGGACTGGGAAGCCGCCGGTGGAGCGAGCATCCAAGGTCGAGGTACCAACAGGTCGGTATGTTACCACAAGCGGACCGCGTCTGCCCATCATCACCGACCCAACATGAATTCCATCGCGCGAAGACGCTGATCGGCGTGCGTCGCAGCCCAAACATGCGAAAGCCCCAGCAAAAAGGCGGCAGTATGGGGATCGACCCTCTCGGCCATGAGCGCATCGAAGGTCATTGACATGAGGGCGCGCAGCCATGCGACCTCGCCGGTCGACACCAGCTCGGCACCCGGAACGCTCGACGCGCACGACCCGCACATGAGCCCGCCCGCCTGGGGCGAAAAATACGACAGCATAGGGTCTCCGCACAGTACGCAGGCCGAAAAATCGGGTCGATAGCCAACGTGCGACAACAGCTTAAAGACATATGCCGCCACAAGCAGGTCCATATGTGCCGTGTCGAGCCTGCTGCCCACCAGGGCAAGTGCTCGCTGCGTAATGGCAAAGGTAAACGGGTCCTCGGCGTCCTCGAACGAGCACACGCGCGCGACCTCGGCGATCGCGCTTGCGGCGCAGGTCGTCTCGTAATCGGGCGCGGCGCCGAGCGGCGCCTCCATAAGCTCGGCCTGGGAAACCACGTCGAGTGACCGTCCGTGCGCGAGCAGCATATCGACGGTACAGAACAGCTCGCAGCGCGCCGCCAGGCGCCCGCCGGGTTTGCGCGCGCCCTTTGCCACGGCACGGACCTGCCGACCCCGCTCATCAAGCATCGTCAAGATCAGATCGGTCTCCTTGAGCTTGGTCTTATCGAGGACGAGTACCTTTGTGCGATATGTCCGTGAGCCTGCCATGAGCGCCGCGCGCCCTTAGTCCTCGGCGTTGTAGCCAAAACGGCGAATCTGGGCCTCGTCGTCACGCCATCCGGCCTTTACCTTCACGTCCAGCTCCAAAAAGACCTGCGTGCCAAAGATGCGCTCAAGATCGCGACGGGCGTCGATGCCGATATGCTTGATCATCTCGCCGCCCTTACCGATGATGATGCCCTTTTGGCCCTCGCGCTCGACGTAAATGGTGGCATGCACGCGCAGCACCTTCTTGGTCTGCTCGAGCGCATCGCAGATTACGCCAACGGAGTGCGGAATCTCATCACGGGTGCGGCGCAAGACCTTCTCGCGCACAAACTCGGCAACGAGCGTCTCGTCGGAAGCGTCGGTACCCATGTCCTCGGGGAACCAACGCGGGCCCTCGGGCAAAAAGTGCGCAACGGTCTCGATGAAGGCATCGACGTTGAAGTTCTTGACCGACGACGTCACGATCTCATCGTCATATTCCATGAGCTCGTGGGCGGCCTTAAGCTGCTCCATGACCTGTGCGGGATCGGCCTCATCGGCCTTGGTGAGCACCAGAACCTTCTTGGAACGGGCGCATCTGACGCGCTCGGCAACCCAGGCGTCTCCCCTGCCGATCGGTTTGGTGGCATCAATCAAAAACGCGACGACATCGACATCGTTTAGCTCGAACAACGCGCTCTTGTTGAGCTCGGACCCCAGACCGTCCTTGGGCTTGTGGATACCCGGGGTATCGACAAAAACCAGCTGGTAGCCAGGGCGATTGACGACGGCGCGCATGCGACGGCGGGTCGTCTGGGCCACCGGCGAGGTGATGGCGACCTTTTTGCCATAGCAGGCGTTGAGCAGCGTGGACTTACCGGCGTTGGGGCGGCCGACCAGGGCCACGAAGCCGCTGCGGAAACCGGGCTCAACGTCGCAAAAGCCCGCGAGGTTGTCGTCCTCGTCGCACAGGGCGTCGAGCTCCTCGTCACTCATGCCCTCAAACGGGTCGAACTCCTCGACCTCGCAAGCCTCAGTCGCTTCGGCATCCACAGCATCCAGGGACTCGTCGTCCAGCATTTCATCGATAGGCTGCATATTGTCGGACATGAAGATCCCTTTCTAAATAAAGCCGAGCGCGTGGGCAAATACCAACAAGCCCACAATCGCGGCGGTGATGGAAAGAACGTATACGGAGGCGGCGGCGATATCCTTTGCACGCTTTGCCAGCGGATGGAACTCCTGGGTCGCCAAATCGACAATCGCCTCCATGGCGGTGTTGCACAGCTCGCCGTGAATCACCAGGCCGCAGCAAATGATAATCGTAGCCCACTCGGCAATGTCGAGCCCCACGATGCAGCCGGCAATGACAGTGCACACACCCGCCACGAGCATGACCTTAATGTTGCGCTCGGTCTTGACGGCGGTAACGAAGCCCTCCATGGCGTAGGAGAACGACTTTAAAAAGGACGGATGGTCCTTGTTCGATCCGGGAATCATAGACGGCTCCTAGTCGTGGGCATGGTTGGTGATGGGGCCGACGTGAACCAGCTTGGGGTCCTCGCCGCGCTCGAGCGCCAAATCGCGCAGGATGGCGTCCTCGCGGGCCTCCATGACCTCGGCCTCGTCGTCCACGATATGATCGTAGCCCAGTAAATGCAACATGCCATGCACGAGCATCAGGCGGCACTCATCGGCAGGACTATTGCCAAAGCCGGGAGCCTGACGGGCAATGACCTGCGGGGCCAAGATGATATCGCCGAGCTCGAGCGTCTCGTCGGCTGGGACATCCTCGTCAAAGGCCGAGTCGCATTCGAACGAGAGGACATCGGTGGTAAGGTCGATACCGCGCCACTCGTGGTTGAGCTCGTGCATCTCATCCTCATCGACATACGAAAGGGAAATCTCGACTTTTCGCTCAACGCCCTCGGCAGCAAGCACGACCTCGCAGATGTGCTCTACCTCCTGCGCGTCAAGCAGCGTATCGAGCTCGGCATCGTTGCTGATCAATACACTCAACGGGACTCCTTTCGGTCGCGCACGCGTTTCTCGCGCACGCCATCATAAGCATCATATGCCTCGACGATTCGCCCCACCAAGGCGTGACGCACCACGTCGGCACGCTCGAGGTGCGAAAACGCGACATCGTCGACACGACCCAAAATCTGCTCAACGTCGGCAAGACCGCCGCGACGACCTACCAAGTCACGCTGGCTCAGGTCACCGGTAATCACAAACTTGGAGTTAAAGCCTAAGCGCGTCAGGAACATCTTCATCTGCTCGGGCGTGGTATTTTGAGCCTCGTCGAGCACCACGAAGGCATCGCTCAGCGTACGACCGCGCATGTAGGCAAGCGGGGCGATCTCGATCACGCCACGCTCCATAAGCTCATCGGTGCGCTCGCGATCCATCATGTCAAAAAGGGCGTCGTAGAGCGGACGCATGTAGGGATCGATCTTTTCCTCGAGGGTACCGGGCAAAAAGCCCAAGTTCTCCCCCGCCTCGACAACCGGACGTGTCAAGATCAGACGGCCCACCTCGTGACGCTTGAGAGCGGCAACGGCAAGCGCCATGGCCAGATAGGTCTTACCGGTACCGGCAGGACCCAAGCCAAACGTGATGGTATGCGAGCGGATGGCATCCACATAGCGCTTTTGACCGAGCGTCTTGGGGCGAATGGCACGACCGCGATACGAAAGCAGCACATCATCGCGAAGCGACGTAGCCCCGTACTCACCGTCGCGCAAGACGGCCAGGCAGCGAGAGACATCGTCGACAGACAGCGTCCGTCCGGCGGCAGCCTCGCGAAAAGCATGCTCGAAAAAGCGCGCCACGAGCTCGACCTCGTCCGGGTCACCGCACACGGCGATACGGTCGCCACGGGCGACTACGTGGGCGCGAACCAAGCTCTCGAGCGCACGAAGGACGCCGTCGCCGGCACCCAAAACGCGCGAGGGATCAATTCCATCGGGAACGGTAAGTCTAATCTTCGAGGCTTCCATGAACCTCCCTGCGTGCATGGACCAAGCCGGAATCATCGACTCCGATGATAGCAACATCGAGCAGGCACGGGGCTGTGAGTCCGCAGGTATCGTCAAGACGGGCATGATGGAACGAACCGAGCGTCAGGTTGTCGCCATACTCGAGCACGGCACGCTCGACGGTGCCCACGCGACGGCGGGCGTCGGCAATGGCAAGTTCCTGCGCCGCGGCTCGCATACGACGGCTGCGCTCAGCCATAACCTCGGGCGGCACCTGGTCGGGCATGTCGGCAGCAAGGGTACCGGGACGCTTGCTATAGCGAAAGACATGCATGCGCGAAAAGCCCACGCGACGGCACAGCGCCAGCGACTCCTCAAATTCCGCGTCCGTCTCGCCGGGAAAACCGACGATGACGTCGCACGAAAGGGACGCCTGAGGCAAGTTGGCGCGGATCATACGCACCGTCTCCTCAAATGCCTCGGCGCTATAGGGACGGCCCATGCGATGCAGGGTCGCCGTGCAGCCAGACTGCACGGGCAGGTGCAAAAACGGGGCGATGCGCTGCGGATAGCGCGCCATGACCTTAAGCAGGGGCTCGGAGATATCCATGGGCTCGACCGAGGAAATGCGCACATGCGGAATAGACGTACGCTCCATAATTGCCTCGAGCAGCTCATCGATCTCGACGTGTTCGTCAGTCGCACTCTTGCCATCGTAGGCGCCCAGGTTCACGCCCGTCAGCACCACCTCGGGCACGCCGGCCTCCTGAGCCTCACGAACTTGTTCGAGCACAGACTCGACCGGCACGGAGCGCTCGGGGCCGCGGGCCTTCCACACAATGCAATAGGTGCAACGATGGTTGCAGCCGTCCTGGATCTTCACACCCAGACGCGAGCGACCGAGCGCGTCGACCACATCGCCGTCGCTACAGGCGGCCACACTATCGGACTCAACGCCCAGCACCTCGCAGACGCGTTCGGCGACATCGATCTTAGACGGCTCCGCGATCACGCGGTCCGAAAGCTCCAGAAGCTCCTCGGGGTGCAAATTGACAACGCACCCGGTCACGACCACATAGGGCTCTTTTGGATGAGCCAGCGCATGGCGGACGGCCTTACGGGTCTTGGCCTCGGCCTCGCCCGTAACGGCACAGGTGTTAATGACGATCAGCTCCGCATCCTGAGGCTCCACCATTGCAAAACCCAGGCGCATAAGATCGGCAGTGATACGGTCGGACTCAACCCGGTTGACACGGCAGCCGAGGTTGACAACAGAGATATGAGGTGCGAGCACGCGGGCTCCTTAATCGAGGATGTCGTCGAGAGCGCTCTTAATGCGATCGGTCACCGATTTCTTGCCGGAAGCGACATCGTCGCCCGACTCGGCGGCGAAGGCCTCGAGCAGCTCGCGCTGCTTGGCGGAAAGGTTCGTGGGGACGAGCACGCGCAGCTGAACGATCAAGCGTCCACGCGAGCCGCCACCGCCGATACGGGGCATACCGTAGTTGTTGACACTCACGGTGTCGCCGTACTGCGTACCGGCGGGGACGCACACCTTGACGACCTCGTCGGGCAAAATGCCCTCAACCTTAATCTCGCAGCCGAGCGCAGCCTGCGCAATCGAGATATCGCTCACGAGGTACAGGTCGTCGCCGTTGCGTTTAAAACGCTCGTGATCGGCGACGCGCACGTTGACGATCAGGTCGCCGGAGGGCTCACCACGAAGGCCTGCCTCGCCAAAGCCGCTCACGCGCAGCTGACGACCGGTCGAGACGCCGGCGGGGATATCGATGTCGATCTTTTCATGCGAAGGCGTGCGGCCCTGACCGTCGCAGGTCTCGCAGGGATGGTCGATGACCGTGCCTTCGCCATGGCAGTCGGGGCAGGGCGAAGAGGACTGAACCTGACCCAGGAACGAGCGCTGGACCGTCGTGACATAGCCCGTGCCGTGGCAACGGCTGCACTGCTTTTCGGCCGCGCCCTCGGCCCTACCGGTGCCATTGCAATCCTCGCAGGGGGCAAGGCGGTCATAGCTGATCGTCTTTTTGCAACCGAGCGCCGCCTCCTCAAGGGTAACCGAAAGGGAGATGGCCATATCGCGGCCGCGACGACGCTCGCGGCGATTTCGGGCGCCACCGCCGGCACCGCCGCCAAAGAACGACGAAAAGAGGTCATCCATGCCCATGCCGCCAAAAATATCGTTAATGTCGACATAGCCGGAGCCACCGGGGCCGTCGGGCGAACCGTAGCGATCGTAGTTTGCACGCTTCTGCTCGTCGGAAAGAACGGAATATGCCTCGTTGAGCTCTTTGAACTTGGCCTCGGCATCGGGGTCGTCCGAAACGTCCGGGTGTACGGTACGGGCCTTCTTTAGAAACGCGCGCTTAATCGTCCGCGCGTCGGCATCCTTGTCGACGCCAAGTACCTCGTAGTAATCCCTATTTTCCGACACGACCGAATCCTTCCGACTTTCATTATTGTCACAGTGCGTCCTATACCCAAGCTGGGCCGACCGCAAACAAAGGGTTTAATGTTATTGCATTGCGTAGGGCGAAAGCATGGCACGTTGCGAGCAACTCGCAAACCAAACCGACACGAGAGCAAACATAAATCCGTTGGCAAAACCGTTGGCAAACTGCATCGCGCCGCGCTTCCACCACAGCAGGCTGCGGTGAAGCACGCCGTCCGAGAGCACCATGAACAAGCCCATGGCAAACGGAACAAAGCACATCATGGCAAAGGCTGAGAACACGCCCGAGATGGCCGACAGCACCAAAAAAGGCGCCACGATGCCCATCAGGTAAAAACCGGTACGAGCCTTGCCCTCCAGGCGTTCGGCCTCGACATGGGCGCGCCCGACCAAATCGCCGCCCGAGGCACCGTTGGTGCCGGCGTGACCCATGCCGTCAATATGGATCTCGTCGCCATCATGCGTGCCGGCGGGAAACTCAATCGTCTGCTCGGAGGTCACACGGGTCCGCCCGCTGCCACCGCAATCGGGGCAGGGGTCGGCGACGACCTTACCGGAACCGCCGCACTCGGGGCAGACCGACTGGAACGTGCCGGCACCAAACAGGAAGGACAGGTCGACGTCGATGTGGCCGCGACCGCCGCAGCTCGGACAGGTATGTGCATGCTCGGAGGAGACAGAGCCCGAGCCTCCGCAATGACCACAGGTATCGAAGCGCGTATAGCGGACGGTCTTGCGGGCACCACCCTTGGCCTCCTTGGCGTCGAGCTTAATATCGACGACCACGTTGGCGCCGTTCTCGGGATTATAGGCAGCCTGGCTGCGACGCTGCTGGCCCCAGGCGCCACCAAAGGGAAAGCCGCCCTCAAAGGGATTGCCATAGCCTGCGCTGCCGGCGTAGCCGCCGCCATAGGGCGAAGCAGAAGGAGCGCCGGCGAAGGGATTGCCCGAGCGCATGGCATCATAGCGCGCACGCTTCTGCTCGTCCGAAAGCACGGCATAGGCCTCGGAAACCTCTTTAAACTTTTCCTCGGCATCCGGCTCTTTGTTGACGTCCGGATGGAGCTTGCGGGCCTTTTGCTGAAAGGCCTTCTGGATATCACGCGAGGTGGCGTCCTTGGAGACACCCAAGATCTCGTAGTAATCTTTTTCGTTCATCGTCGCCATGCGCGGCAACCTCCTGCTCACAGCAGCGTATATATTGCGGTAATTCTACCCGAGCGGCCTAAGCTAGACCCCAAAACAGCTCGAACAGCATATTTCCATCGAGCCAGCCCAAGCGGGTGGGCGCTAAACGGGCACGGGCGCGACCTGCTACAACATCTTTTGAGGTAATGCGCCCCGCACGCCCCTCGACATCAATGGGCACCCAGGTGGCAAGGCCCAACTCGAGCGCACGGTCACAGGACGCCGCCAGCTCGTCTGCAGGAATCACGCTTGCCGAGCGAACCAACAGGTCGGGCCCAATGCCACGCGTCATGCGGCAGGCAAGCATCAAATCCTCCGCCGCCGCCTCGCGCTGCGACAGATACTCGGCATCAAACGTCGTCGCGGCATCGTCGCGTTGTACCAGGCGCACGCGATACGCATCGCCGCGAGCGGGCACGTCGGGATAAAGCCCGGCCAAGCGATCGAAATCCTCGGCGTCGAGCATACCAGCGGCAGAGCGACCCAGGCCCAGATAGCCCCGTCCGGTCCAATAGGCGATGTTATGCGAGCACTCATGATCATCGAGTGCATAGCTTGCCACCTCATACGGGTGATAGCCGGCCGCGCCCAGACGCTCGCGCGCCGCTTCCATGCACGCAGCCTGAAAATCCTCGTCGGGCTCGAGCGACTCGTCGTAACACGCCATGCGGTAGAGCGGCGTGCCTTGCTCGAGCGTGAGGGGGTACACCGACACATGTTGCGGCGCCGCTGCCAACACGCCATCGAGCGTGCGCTTCCAACTCGCTGCGGTCTGCCCGGGAAGGCCGCACATAAGGTCGCACGACACATCGAGTCCAACATCCTTAACCGTCGTGATAGCAGCGAGCGCCCGATCGGCATCGTGAATGCGGCCGATGGCGGTAAGCTCGGCATTATCGAGCGTTTGCACACCCAGAGAGACGCGTGTGACACCAACCTTGGCAAGCGCAGCGGCAAGCTCGGCGGTCAGCGACTCAGGATTAGCCTCGCAGGTAAACTCAACGGGCTTGCACCACATGCAAATACGCCGGGCAAGCTCCACCAGACGCTCTCCCGCCAGCGACGGTGTGCCGCCGCCAACATAGACGGTGCGGACCTGTGCTAACGCCCCGGTGTCTCCAAAGACATCAAGGCGCGCATACAGCTGCTCAAAATAGGCATCGAGCGCAGCGCTCAGGTCGCACGGAGCAAAACTGCGTGAGTCAAAGTCGCAGTACCGACACTTTTGAGCGCAAAACGGCACATGCACGTACAGCGCGGTAACGGCCACCGTTAGGCCTCCAGCGGATGGGCGGGCACCGACTCGCCAGCGGCAAGTGCGGCCTCGCAGGCCACCACATCGCGCTCGATATCATCGACCAATGCCATGAACTCCTCATATGTGGAGCAACGCACCACCTGGGCGCGCCAGGCGGCAGCATGGGGCATGCCCTTTAGATACCAGCTTGCATACGTACGGGCACGCGACATGAGCGGCAGAAGCTCATGCGTCAGCGTGAGATGCTCGCGCAGGGCGTCCAGGCGCTCGACAGAGCTGCGCACCGGCACCGGTACGCCATTGAGCGCAAGGGCGCGAGCATCACCAAAGACCCAGGGATTACCGTAGATACCGCGTGCGATAAACACCGCGCTGGCACCCGAGTTGCGCAGATGCTCCGCGGCATCCTCGGCCGAGAACACGTCGCCCGAACCGATAACGGGAATCTCGACGGCATCGGCCACCTCATCGACGACCGACCAATCGGCCTGACCCGCATAGAGCTGCGTGGCACAGCGACCATGCACCGCCACAGCAGCGGCGCCCGCCCCCTCGAGCATCTGGGCAAACGTCGCGGCATTGCGATCTTCGGCATAAAAGCCTTTGCGGATCTTAACGGTCACGGGCACGTGCGCCGCGCCCACCGCCGCCTCGACGATCTTCTCGGCCAGCTCGGGCGTGCGCATGAGCGCCGAGCCCTCGCCTTTGGTGACGACCTTGCGAGCCGGGCAGGCCATGTTGATATCGATCAGCGACAGGCGATCGCCCACACGCTCCTCGACGGCAGCGACGGCGCTCGCAAATTGATCGGGCTTGGAGCCAAAGAGCTGCACGCAGATCTGCCGCTCCTCGTCTGCCGGCAGCACCAGGCGCCACGTCTTATTGCTGGCATAGGCAAGGCCCGCCACGCTCACCATCTCGCTATAGGCAAGATTGGCACCGCGGCGGCGGCACATGATGCGACAGGCGGGATCGGTCACGCCGGCCATGGGAGCCATAAGGAACGGCTGCTCGGCATAGGCACCCAGCAGCCGCGTACTGTATTCAGAAAGCGCCATGGAACTACTCGTCCACCTTGAGGATCGCCATAAAGGCCTCTTGCGGGACCTCGACCGAACCGATGGCCTTCATGCGCTTCTTGCCCTCTTTCTGCTTCTCGAGCAGCTTGCGCTTACGCGAGATATCGCCGCCATAGCACTTGGCCAAAACGTCCTTGCGGCGCGCCTTGACGGTCGAGCGGGCAATGATCTTGTTGCCGATGGCACCCTGAATGGGCACCTCGAACAGCTGGCGCGGAATAATTTCCTTAAGCTTGTCGCACAACCCGCGGGCCAGGCCATAGGCCTTGTCCTTGTGCACGATAAACGAAAGCGCGTCCACCTCGTCGCCCGAAAGCAGGATATCGAGCTTGACGAGCTCGGAGGGACGATACTCGTTGAACTCATAATCGAGCGACGCATAGCCCTTGGTGCGGCTCTTGAGCTGGTCAAAGAAGTCCAGGATGAGTTCGGCGAGCGGCATGTCGAAGCGCATCTCGACCGATTTGCTCGTGAGGTGGATCATGTCGGTCGTAATGCCGCGGTGCTCGATAGCGAGCTGCATGACGGCTCCCGTATACTCGGGCGGGCAGATAATCTTGGCCTTGAGGTAGGGCTCCTCAATGCGCTCGATGCGCGTAGCCTCGGGCAGATCCTGCGGGCTGCGGACATCAATCATCTCGCCGTCGGTCTTGTAGACGTGGTAGTCCACCGAAGGGCTCGTGGCGATGAGGTCCAGGTTGAACTCGCGCTCCAGACGCTCCTTGACGACCTCCATATGCAGCAGGCCCAAGAAGCCAACGCGGAAGCCAAAGCCGAGCGCCACCGAGGTCTCGGGCTCCCACACCAACGAAGGGTCGTTGACATGCAGCTTATCGAGAGCGTCACGCAGGTTCTCGTAATCCTTGTTGTCGATCGGGAACAAGCCCGTATAGACCATGGGCTTGGCCTCACGGTAACCGGGAAGCGGCTCAGGGCAGGGATTCGACGCCCACGTGAGGGTATCGCCCACGCGAACGGCCTCAGGGTCCTTCAGGCCCGTGACCACGTAGCCCACCTCACCGACCGTCAGCGCGTCGACCGGAGTCTCGGCGGGACGCTTGACGCCCACGCCATCGACCAAAAAGTCGCCCTCGGCCTGCATCATGCGCAGGGTATCGCCCTTCTTGATGGAGCCGTCAAAGACGCGGACCGTGGCGACGACGCCGCGGTACTCGTCAAAATACGAATCCAGGATGAGCGCCTTGAGCGGAGCCGTCGCATCGCCCTTGGGCGGTGAGATCAAAAAGACGATGGACTCAAGCAGATCATGGATACCCTCGCCGGTCTTGCCCGATACGCATACGGCATCGTCGGCAGGAATCGCAAGGTCATCCTCGATCTCGGTCTTAACCTCGTCGGGGTGTGCCGACGGCAGGTCGATCTTGTTGATAGCGGGCACGATATCCAGGTTGGCGTTCATGGCGAGCGTCGCGTTGGAGACGGTCTGCGCCTCGACGCCCTGCGTGGCGTCGACGACGAGCACCGCACCCTCGCAAGCGGCAAGCGAACGCGAGACCTCATAGGTAAAGTCCACGTGGCCCGGCGTATCAATCAGGTTGAACTGATACGTCTCGCCATCGTCGGCGTCATAGGAAACGCGAACGGCATTGGACTTGATCGTGATGCCGCGCTCGCGCTCGATATCCATGGTGTCGAGCAGCTGCGATTCCATGTCGCGCTCGTCGACGGTATGGGTGAGCTCGAGGATCCGGTCACTGATCGTGGACTTGCCATGGTCGATGTGCGCAACGATCGAGAAGTTGCGGATGTGGGAAATGTCAATTGAAGTATTCATGCGGACTATCTTACCCGAGCGGTACAAAAAATGGAGCCTGTTCCATAAAACAGGCTCCATTTATGCGCGTAATCTGTGTGGTGTGAAATTTACAACTTAGGCGTTGATGCTGTTCACGAGCTTGGCAAGACCGGACTTGCGGTTGGAAGCCTGGTTCTTGTGGATAACATGCTTGGCGGCAGCCATGTCGAGGCGCTTGGTGACGGTCTTGAGGGCAGCCTGGGCCTTCTCGGCGTCGCCCTCGGCGACGGCGGACTGGACATGCTTGGTCAGCGTCTTGAGCTCGGACTTGACAGCCTTGTTACGCATGCGAGCTGCCTCATTGGTGCGGATACGCTTCTTCTGAGACTTGATGTTTGCCACTTCTGGAGTTCCTTTCGAGTTCCTTGCAAAAAATGTATGACACCTCTGAGACACGGTGAGGTCATGCAAGCGCCTACTATAGCACGCTCCCCCTCAAAGGGATAGAACGAATTTGTCAAATAGACAGGTATCATCACGATTTTCTCAAGATGTTCGTAATCCAGAGCAAAAGCGCGTTCTGAGAATCGGCCGAACCCTTAAGAGCGAGCTCCACATCGACCGCGCCCTCGAGCGCCGCGACGAGCTCCGCCATCGAAAAGCGGCGTGCCCAGGTCAGGTGATTCTTAACCTGCCAGGGTTGAAGCTTGAGCGTCGCGGCAAGCTCGCGACCCTGCCCACGCGCATCGAGCGCCTTGGCGACGATAAGCTCGCGAATGCGTCCGCACAGCAGCGTGTAGGTCCACACATAGCTCTTGGCGGGTAGCAGCCCAAAAAGCTCAAGCGAGCGGCGCATATCACGAGCCGAGACCGCGTTGAGAAAATCCCAGGGCTGAACTTCGGCCGTGCGCACGATCCAGCGTTCCACATCGGCAAGCTCAATTTGCGGCGCATCGACCATCTGGGCAAGCTTGGCCAAGTCGTTATCGAGCATGCGAGTGTTTTCACCCGAACGCGAGACGAGTTCCTCGGCGGCCGCCGTCGAGATCGACTTGCCGTGCTGCGTCGCCATCTGCTGCACGCGGCGCGGTAGCTCCCAGCGCTTGGTGCCGGAGCAATCGATCACGGCCTTCTTGTCGATCTTGGCGATCGCCTTATACAGGCGCGTGTTCTTGGCAAGCGAGTCGGCGATGATGAGACAGACCGTTGTGGGGCTTGGACTCGCTAAATACTCGACAAGCGGCTCCGAGACCGCCTTGGCAAGCTTTGAGCAGCCGTCAAGGATTACCAAGCGAAACTCGCTGCCCATGGGAAAAGTGTTGAGCGATCCGATAATGGACTCGATATCGGGGTCCTTGGTCATGTCGCGCTCGTCGAGGTTGAACTCGACCATACCCGACTTTTCCAGACGCGCTTTCATACGCGAGACGGCGTGGTCGCGCTTGACTCCGTCGGTACCGACGATCAGATATGCCGGCAGCAGACCGGTTTCAGACATCGCGCTCCCCTCCCGCAGGCTCTCCTGTTCGTACCGTGCCATTCTATCCCACGGGTTGGTCCCGCGCCAACGGCAGCATCACGGTCGCTGACATCGCATGGCAAAACCGGCCGCAGTCGGCGAGACGGTAATGTCGCCTCTCTCGATAGTGCATGCGAACGCGCCGCCCGCATCGCCAACGGCATCGATGCAGGCATCGGATGGATGGCCGTAGCGGTTGCCCTCGCCCGCGCTCGCAATAGAGAGCTCGGGCTTAAGGGTTTCCAGCAGGTCTGTATCGACGGAAACTTTTGAGCCGTGATGCCCCAGCTTGAGCACATCGATATCACCCACCTCCTGTACAAACTCGCACTCCTGATCGAGCTCGGCATCACCGGTGAGGAGCATACGCAGGCTTTTGCCTTCCTGAGCATAGGAGAGCAGCAAGACAAGCGAGTCCTCATTGCCCTCACCGTCAACCGTATCAAACGGCCACATCACACGAGCCCGAAATGCGCCGATATCGACTGTGTCTCCGCGAGCCACCTGCCGATACGTGACGCCTGGGCGATTCAGAACCTCAGCAGGCGCGCTGCCCAGCGCATCCGCCGCAACCGCAATGCTTCCAACCGAAAACCGATCGAGTACGTCGGGAAGACCGCCCCAATGGTCTTCATCCCAATGCGTCACGAAGACGGCGTCGATATGGTGGACGTTATTGCGAACCAACGCCGACACCACGCGCGCGTCGAGCCCACAGTCGACGAGCGCCACGGCGCCACCCTGACGAACCAGAATCGCATCGGCCTGGCCAACATCAAGGACTGTCACCGAAGGCGGCGCACATCGATCCCAATAGACATACGGAACGCCCGCCGCAAGCATCAAACACAGCAGCCCCACTGCCATGGGCCGCGCGCTGGGGCGTGGCCACAAGACCAAGAGGACCACCAGCGAAAAAGGAACCACGTATACCAAGGGCGTATCGGGCGGCACGCTTACGGATGCGCCCGGAACGGCAGCAAAGAGCTGCTCAAAGAACAGGGCACAGCGAGCGATAGCCATGGGCACCACAAGCGCCCCGTGACGCAAGAGCGGCACAAGCGAGCAAGGCACCAGCACAACCGAAGATGCGAGCAGAACGCTTATCACCGGACCGATCACGGCATTTGCAAGCGGGGCAATGAGCGAAAACATCCCAAATGCGGGAATGGTTACGGGAAGTGTCGCGAGCTGCGAGCACAGCGTGACGGACAAAATACTGGCAACCCCCGATGGCACGCTCAGCTCGCCCAAGGCGTAGGTAGCGTAGGGGCAAAAACAAAGGATGGCAAAAACACTGGCGCACGATAGCTGAAAACCCATCTCGAACAATACTGTCGGCCGCAGCAACATAAAGATTGTCATGGTCAAAAATAGAGCCGAAAGGCCATGCCGACGACGTCCGGCGCCGTTGACGACAAGCGTCACCGCCACCATACAGCACGCGCGCACGGCCGAGGGCGAAGCGCCCGTAAAGACGGCATAGGCAGCGAGGGCCAGCACCAACAGCCCTCTCTGCAGCCCACGAGAGAGGCGAGTCTTTTGCAGGGCGCTCTCAATCACAAACCCAACGATGGCAAGATGGCTGCCCGAGACGGCGATAAGATGTGCGGTGCCCGTTACCGAAAACAAATCGCCCGCCGGCTGAGCACGCAGCTCGGAGGAGCGTCCGCAGACAACGCCGGCAATGAGCGAGCGCGCCGGATCGATCTCGGGCACGATAGCGGCAAGGAGCTCGTTTCGCAGCCAGGGCAACGGCCCCGGAAAGCCCTCGTCAACCGATACCAACCGGATGACCTTAACTTTTCGAAGCTCGCCCCGAAGCACGCGTGAGCGCCCATACGCATCATTCTCAAAACGCGAAATTCGACCGACAGCATGCACATGCGAACCGGCACCGAGCTCACGATCACACGACAGCCGTATCTCGCCCAAGCGCTTTCCACCCGCATATGAATCACAGGTATAGGAGTACGTCCCGTCATTGATGGATGGGTCACCCTGTACAACAAACTCGAGACTGCTCGCAGCTCGATTATCCAGTGCCGTCGAAGCACGCAGCGCCCCTATCGCCCAACCCGCGGACACGACCGCTCCCGCCAGGAGGCCGAGGGCCGCGGCATACAGCCATCGCCTCCACCGCACAAGACGCATACAAAACCGAGCCAATACGATGCACGCGGCAGCCGCAACGGGAATGGCCATAAGCAATGTGACGGGCGCTGCCCGCTCTCCCAGCAGCAAATCGGCTGCCACGTTAAGCACCAGGCCGCAGCTCGCACACAAGCCAGAACAAAGGGCCATCGTCCACGGCATCAGGGGCCGCGGCGGCATCACATGCTCGCACTCGGACACACTCATACGCAGATGCAATCTTTAATTTTGGCGAGCTTTTTCTCACCGATCCCCGATACGCGCATGAGGTCATCGACCGAGGCAAAGGCCCCGTTTTGAGTCCGCTCATCGATAATCGACTGGGCCGTAGAAGGCCCGATGCCCGAAAGCGTCTGCAGTTCCGCCGCACTTGCCGTATTGATATTCACAAGCCCCGACGAAGACCCCGCACCAGCAGTCATGGTAGCACCGCTATCGGCCCCGCCGACCGCCGCAGCCGCTTGTTGCTCCCCCACCATCGGAACATAGATCTTTTGACCATCTGTGATCTTGGACGCACGATTAAGCCCTGTCACATCCGCCTCAGCCGTGAGCCCTCCGGCGGCATCGATCGCTTGGGACACCCGCGCTCCGTCTTTGAGCCGGTACACGCCAGGCCTCGCAACGGCGCCATCGACATCGACGTACACCTCAGCAGCAGAAGAACTCTTGGCAGACGACTCATCGGCATCATCAGGTAACCCATCCCCGGCCCCGCGCACACCCGAGGCGCCCGCCTCATCACCACGCTCAAACGACACGCCGCTGGAGCGGCTACCAAAACTTGCCATCGCCAAGCCGCTCGCGGCGGCAATGACAATCAGAATCGCCACGACCATCGCCTTATGGCCGAGCAGCTTTTCTGCCCAGCGGTCCATCCGTTTAACCCGTTCGTGTTGCTCGCGTTGCGCCATAGCAAACACCTCCCAACACCATCGTGTCAGGAAACGAGCGCCGTAGCCTCCGCACGCCCACACCGGTTATCGAAGTCAAACCAAAAGCTGACCAAAACCTTGCAGGATAGTGTCCATTTATTCAGATACACGTCGACAAATGAACTGTTTATCACCTAATGCCCAGATAGAAATAGACCGACGATGCAAATGCACCGCCGGTCTATACACAACATTATTCGTGATCTTGGTAAATCTCACGTGGAGCAAGCTGAGGATGTTTACGTTTTAAGGTCTTAGGGGCCTTGTACGTGTTGCTCTCGAAGTCGATGTACTCGGTCTGTTTGAGCAAGCGCTCAATCATCTCCTCGTGATCGAACAGCTCCCACGCCTCATGCACGGCATCGAGTTTTGCGTGCGTCTCGGGGCGGCGCGGCATAAAGAGCGTGCAGCAATCGGGAGCAGCCTCGGTCGAGATATCGAAGGTACCGATTTCCTCGGCACGCGCGATGATCTCCTGCTTGTCCGAACCGATCAGCGGGCGGAACACGGGGATCTTGACGGCCTCGTTGACGGCCATAATGTTCTCGAGCGTCTGGGAGGCAACCTGACCGAGCGATTCACCGGTCACGATAGCCTTGGCGCCCTCGATATGCGCAATGCGCTCGGCAACCGAATACATAATGCGGCGATACATGATCACGCGCAGGTTGCTGGGGCAGGCCACGGAAATCTCACGCTGGCAATCGCCAAACGGCACCACGTACAGGCGGCCGATCTGGACGCCCGGCGCAAGCGCACGGATAATGTCCTGCACCAAATACTCGCTCGTATCGGGTGTCTGCGGACGACCGGAGAAATGTACCGGCACGCACACCGCGCCGCGACGCGCGAGCATCCAGGTCGCCACCGGAGAATCGATGCCCGACGACAGAAGCGTCACAACCTTGCCGGCGGAACCCACCGGCAGACCGCCCACGCCGCGCTCGGAGCGCGCATACACGTAAACGCTACCCTGGACCACCAGTACGTGCACCATGGCGTCGGGGTCGTGCATCTGGACCTTTTTATCGGGGAAGGCCTCGCACAGTACCTCGCCAACCTGACGATTGATATCAATCGAGGTGAGCTCGTAGTCGGTGTTAGAGCGTTTGGCATGCACCTTAAACGAATCAAAAGGACCAAACTCGCGCAGCGCCTTCGCGGCGGCGGCGCAGTACTCCTGCGGGTCGCGGTTGGTGTGATATGCCAGGGACACGCGGGCAACGCCGGGGACGGTGCGAATGACACGCGCCGCCTCGTCGGCCTGATGCTCGTTAAAGGTCACGAGGATATAACCGGAAATTCGAGACACGGCATTCACGGAAAAGGCGGCCAAGGCCGCCTTGATGTTATCCATGAGGATATGCTCAAAATGTGCACGGTTCTTGCCCTTCAGTCCAACCTCGTGATAGTGGACCAGGCAGACGCGAGCTGCCATTTAGGCTTCAGCAACCTTGTGGCCGAGCGCCTTCTTGTAACGAGCCTCGTCGTAGGAGATATCGCCGTCGACAATCTCGTCCATAGCCATCGAGATGGTATCGGCGCCGGAGAGGCCAATGGTAATGTC
Organism: Collinsella sp. LCP19S3_D5; assembly: GCF_052121415.1. Classification (NCBI taxonomy): domain Bacteria; kingdom Bacillati; phylum Actinomycetota; class Coriobacteriia; order Coriobacteriales; family Coriobacteriaceae; genus Collinsella; species Collinsella sp. LCP19S3_D5. The sequence goes on along the minus strand of NZ_JBQKEH010000001.1, from coordinate 88,050 downwards.
ATCGACATCCTGAACGGCAAGCACGCGGTTGTGCTGGCCACGCAGCATGCTGTTAATGTCGCAGGCGCGCTTGGAGGCAAGCGAGGCGAGCAGGAAGCGGTTGTGATCGGTCTTCTCCAGAAGATCGTCAATACAAGGCTTTACAACGGACACGGACCTCAGATCCTTTCATGCATATCGAGAACGCGAACGAGCTCATCGGTCGCGCGGTCGAGATCGTCATTCACCACGACGTCGTCGTAGCGGTCGGCAAGGGCAAGTTCATCGGCGGCGTTTGCCATACGCAGCTCGATCGTCTCGGGCGTCTCGGTACCGCGACCGACCAGACGATCGCGTAACACCTCAAGCGAAGGAGGCTTGATAAAGATCAACACGGCCTCGGGGAAACGCTCCTTGACCTGCAGGGCACCCTGGACATCAATCTCCAAGATCAGAGACGAGCCAGAGGCGAGCTTGGATGCGACCTCGCTCACCAACGTGCCGTAGCAGTTACCGTGGACCTCGGCCCACTCAACAAACTCACCGTTTGCCACGCGGCGGTCGAACTCCTCGCGCGTCAGGAAAAAGTAGTTGACGCCGTCGACCTCACCTTTACGTGGCGCTCGCGTGGTAGCCGAAACCGTCAGGCCCAGGTTCGAGCGGCGCTCGCGCACACGAGTGACGAGCGTGCCCTTGCCTGCACCTGACGGTCCAGAAATCACAAAGAGCTTTGAATCCTGAGCGCTCACTTATTTGGTCAGCTGCTCGAGGAGCTGCTCGCGCTGACGGACGCCGAGGCCCTGGACGCGACGGGTAGCGGAGATGCCGAGCTCCTCCATGATCTTGGCGGCCTTGGCCTTGCCATAACCGGGCAGAGACTCAATGAGGGTGGAAACCTTCATGCGGGAAGCGATGGGGTCATCGGAGTTGAGCACGGACTCGAGAGACTTCTCGCCCTTCTTGATCTGCTCGCGAAGCTCAGCGCGGGCGTGACGTGCGGCGGCAGCCTTCTCAAGAGCCTGCTTACGCTGCTCGTCGGTAAGCTGAGGGAGTGCCATTCGAACCTCCAAATAGTTGGGTTATATCTGATGCAATAATTGGCATTTTAGCACGTCAAACGCACTAAATGCCCAATCGACGGCTCCATAGGTTAGACGATACCTGCGAAAAGTGCAATATACGGAGGTCAAAGTTGAGCCCCTGACCTGTGATTCCACACAAAGGATGGGAAAGTTTTCGCAGGCACAAGGGCTAATTTGTGCTAATAAGACGCAAAAGTGGTGACTTGAGGGAATCTTTTACGCGACGTTTTCGACCAGCTCGGCGACGATGGCGTCAAAGGCCGCAACCGGATCGTCGGAGCCGGTAATAGGACGGCCCACCACGATGTGGCTCGCACCGCGCTCGATAGCCTGGGAAGGTGTCGCCACACGGGATTGATCGCCCAGGGCGGCACCCACCGGACGCACACCCGGAGTCACGATCAGCGCGTCGGGGCCGAGCAGCTCACGCATGTCGTGAGCCTCCATCGGCGAGCACACGATACCGTCGATGCCGTTGGCCTGAGCGAGCTTTGCCAGGCGAGCGGCCTCCTCGGCCACGGGCGACTCGACGCCGATCTCCGCCAGCGCATCCTGATTCATGCTCGTAAGTACGGTGATGGCGACGAGCTTGGCGCGGTCCTCGCGCGCCTCCTCGGCACCCTCGCGGCAGGCAGCGAGCATGGCGCCCGAACCCAAGCCGTGGACCGAGAGCAGGTCGGCACCGGCAAGCGAGGCCGAGCGAGCGGCACCGCGCACCTGATGCGGAATGTCATGGAACTTGAGGTCGAGGAAGACCTTAAAGCCCAAATCCTTGAACGTCTTGACGATCTCGGGACCCTCGGCGTAATAGAGCGTCATGCCCACCTTGAGCCAGACGGCATGGCCCGAAAGCTCATGGGCGAGCTCGAGTGCGCGCTCACGGTCGCAGTCGAGGGCGACGATAACACGGTCGCAGGCATCGGTCTCTAGCATTCGAACGCACCTACCAGCTCGTTGATGTCCTTTACGCCCTGGGACTCCGCCCAGGCCTCGAGCTCGTGCGCGATCTTAAGCGAAGCACACGGGTCGACGAAGTTGGCCATGCCGACCGACACGCAGGTGGCGCCGGCCAGGATAAACTCGGCCGCATCCTCGCCGGTCATGACACCGCCGACACCGTTGATGGGGATATCGACGGCCTGGGCGACCTCCCAGACCATGCGCACGGCGATGTGGTGGCACAGCGGGCCCGAAAGGCCGCCCTTGGGCTTGGCCACACGGGACTTGCGGGTGTGCACGTCAATGGCCATGCCCTGGATGGAGTTGATGACCGAAAGGCCGTCGGCGCCGGCAGCCTCGAGGGCGCGGGCGATCTCGGCGACGTTGACCGGAGCCATCTTAACGAACAGCGGCTTATCGGTCACCTTGCGGCAGGCAGCCATAACGGAAGAGGCGCCCTCGGGCGTGGAGCCCATGGCGGCACCGCCGGCGGCAATGTTGGGGCAGCTCACGTTGATCTCATATCCGGCAGCCCAGGGGCACAGCTCGACATACATCTCGAGCGCGCGCACGAACTCATCAACGGAGTGACCGGCAACCTGGCAGATGACCTGGCAACCGTCCTTGGAGAGCTGCTCGAGCCACGGACCGGACTCGCGGGCGAAAGCGGCCACACCGGGGTTCTGCAGGCCCACGGAGTTGATCATGCCGCCGGGGATCTCGGCCATGCGGGGTGCAGGATTGCCGGGCCAGGGCTCGGCAGCGCAACCCTTGGTGGTGATGGCACCCAGCTGGGAGACATCAAAGAAGTTCTGGAACTGCCAACCGTAGCCAAAGGTACCGGCTGCGGTGTTGATGGGGTTCTGCATCTTGACGCCGCCGAAATCGACGGACATGTTCACGGTACCCACTAGAAGACCACCACCTTGGAAGCATCAAACACGGGGCCGCACATGCAGGCGCCCTTCATACCGTCGACCGTCTCGACATTGCAGGTGTTGCAGGCGCCAAAGCCGCAGCTCATCATGCGCTCGAGCGACACCTCGCAGTACGCGCCGGCCTCGGCGGCAGCGGCGGCGACTTTCTTCATCATAACGGCGGGACCACAGCTGGCGACGTAGTCGTAACCGCCCTTGCCGAGCAGCTCAGCGGCAGGGTCGGTGCATAAGCCGTGCGTACCCAACGAGCCGTCGTCGGTGCACACGTTGACCGTGGCCCCCAGCGCGCGGAACTCATCGACGCCCACGACCTTGGACGCGGTGCCAAAACCCAGGCACACGTCAACGGCCACGCCCTGCTCGGCAAGCATGCCAGCGAGGCACAGCACGGGCGGAACACCGATGCCACCCGCCACGAGCAGCGCCTTCCTGGTGCCCTCGGGTACCAGCCAGCCGCGGCCGCCAGGGCCCAACAGGTTGGACTTGGAGCCGGGGCCCATCTGCGACAGACGACGGGTGTCGTCGCCCACGACGGCGTACCACAGCTCGACGGTACCGGCCTCGGCGTCAGAGCGATAGAAGCTCAAGGGCACGCGAAGCAGCGAAGAGGCATCGCCGGGCACGGCGATGTTCACAAACTGACCGGGCTTGAGCGCACTTGCAAGCTTGGGGGCCGAAATAACGAGCGAGAAGATGCCGTCGGCGATCTCCTGGTTCGAGACGACCTCGAAGTCGTGCATGCGTGCAGTGGAAGGTGTGGGCATAGACGCTCCAATCCCCCATGCAGTTGCATGGACCAAACGAACAGAAAGCGCGGCACCGCAAGGGCACCGCGCGCAAAAGCGATAAGGCTATGCTAGCAGATGCAGCCGTCGGCAAGCGTCTGTTTACCGCCGACAAACACATCGGTGGCACGACCGGTGAGCGTGCGGCCGGCAAAACCGGAGTTCTCGGCGCGCGACTCGTAACCGTCCTCGCCGACCGTCCAGGTGACAGACGCGTCGAAGACGGTCAGGTCGGCAACAGAGCCCGCCTTGACCTGAACCTGATCAAGGCCCAGGATCTCACGCGGCTTAATAGCCATGAGCTCGACCATGCGGCCCATACCCATCTTGCCCGTGTTGACCAGCTCGGTGAGCACGAGCGACAGCGAGGTCTCGAGGCCGATCATGCCAAAGGGCGCGAGCTCGAACTCACGGGCTTTCTCCCACGGCGTGTGGGGAGCGTGATCGGTGACGATGACGTCGACGGTGCCGTCGATGACGCCCTGGCGGATGGCCTCGGCATCCTCGTCGGTACGCAGCGGCGGGTTAACCTTGAGCGAGGTGTTGTAGGTCTCGTCCAGGTCGTTCTCGGTCAGGAACATGTGATGCGGGGTGGCCTCGCAGGTAACCTGAACGCCAGCGGCCTTGCCGGCACGCACGAGTTCCAGGCCATGGGCGGTGGAGATGTGCTGGATGTGCAGCTTGGCACCGGTCAGTTTGGCGATCTCGATGTCGCGGGCGATCTGGAGCTCCTCGCCGGCAGCCGGCCAGCCCTCGAGGGCCAGACGAGTCGAAACCTTGCCCTCGTTGATCTGGCCGTGGCCGACCAGGTCCTCGTCCTGGCAATGGCTCATGAAGACCTTGCCGAACATCTTGCCGTAGTCCATGCAGCGACGGAGCATGCCTGCACCCTGCACACCGCGACCGTCGTCGGTGAAGGCGACGGCGCCGTGGGCGACCATATCGCCCATCTCGGACATAGCCTCGCCCTTAAGACCGCGGGTCATGGCGCCAGAAGGATAGACGCGGCAGTGGCCGACCTCGGCAGCGCGGGACTTAATGAACTCAACAACGGTACCGTTATCGGTAACGGGGTCGGTGTTGGGCATGGCGCACACGCCAGTGAAGCCGCCCTTGGCAGCTGCGCGGGTGCCGCTCTCGATGTCCTCTTTGACCTCGTAGCCGGGCTCGCGCAGGTGGACGTGCATGTCCACCAGGCCAGGGACAAGGTACTTACCGGAAAGGTCGCGGACCTCGGCTCCCTCGGCGGCGAGGTTCTCGCCGACCTCGGCGATCTTGTCGCCGTCGATCAGGACGTCAACGACCCCGTCAAGCTCGACGGACGGATCGACGACGTGGGCATTCTTAAGAAGCAAGGCCATTATCGGCACCTCCAAGCAGCAGATACAGGATAGCCATACGCACGCAGATACCGGCGTAGACCTGCTCCAGGATGACGGAGCGTTGCGGGTGGTCGGCCATATAGGAGTCGAACTCGACGCCGCGGTTGATGGGGCCCGGGTGGCAAATGATCGCGTCGGGCTTCATGAGCTTCTCACGGTCCTTGGTCAGGCCGAAGAGCTTGTGGTACTCGCGAATGGTCGGGAACGGGGCACCCTCGAGGCGCTCCTGCTGTACGCGCAGCATGTAGACGACGTCCAGCTCGGGCAGGACGGAATCGAGGTCGCTCGTCACGTGGTCACAGCCCAGAACCTCGGGCGCCGGCGGCAGCAGCGTGCCGGGGGCGACGGCGTAGGTCTCGCAGCCCATGATCTTCAACGCGGGAATCAGCGAGCCACAAACGCGGGAGTGGGCGATGTCGCCGACGACGGCGACTTTCAGACCGTGGAAGTCACCCTTGTGCTCCCAGATGGTGTACAAGTCGAGCAGAGCCTGCGTGGGGTGATTGTGCTTACCGTCACCGGCGCAGATAACACTCGCGGGCGAATTCTGCGTGACGATGTAGGGAGCACCGGCATGTTTGTCGCGCACGACGATGCAGTCGATCTTGTAGGCGTTGAGCGTCTCGACGGTATCGACGAGGCTCTCGCCCTTGACCGTGGAGGTCGAGGAGCCGCCAAAGTTGAGGCTGTCGGCCGAAAGACGCTTCTCGGCAAGCTCGAAGGAGCTGCGGGTACGCGTCGAGGGCTCGTTGAACATATTGACGATGGTCTTGCCCTTGAGCGTGGGGACCTTCTTGATGGCACGCTCGTTGACCTCGGAGAACGCCTTGGCGGTCTCGAGGATGAGCTTGATGTCCTCTTCGGAGTACTCGGTAATGTCGATCAGGTGCTTATGATTGAACGCCACGGTACTACTCACCTCCCAGCGGCGCGGAGCCCACGTGGGAACCCGGCGCGACGTCGTTGATCTCGACAGCGGTACGGCCGTCGACTTCCTTCATATATAGGTGCACGTTCTCCTCGTGCGACGAGGGAACGTTCTTGCCGACAAAGTCCGGCGAGATAGGGAGCTCACGGTGACCGCGGTCAACGAGAACTGCCAGCTCGATGCGGCTCGGACGGCCCAGGTCCATAACGGCGTCCAGAGCGGCGCGGATGGTGCGGCCCGTGTACAGGATGTCGTCCACCAAAACGACGCGCTTGCCGTCGACGCTGAAGGGAATGTTGGTAGCGTGGATCGCGGGAGCGAAGTTAGTCGCATAGTCATCGCGATAGAAGCTGATGTCCAGGCTGCCGAGCGGAACGTCAACACCCTCGATCTCCTTGATCGCCTCGGCGAGCTTCTTTGCCAGAAGGTCGCCGCGCGTGACGATGCCGACCAGAGCGAGGTCTTCACAGCCCTCGTTGCGCTCGAGAATCTCGTGCGCGATGCGGGTCATCGCTCGGTTGACGGCGGTCTCGTCCATGATGACCGCCTTGGGGGAAGTCGTGCCCATCGATCTCCTTCCTCACATGTCTTGACTGCTGATACAGTCAAAAAAATAGATGCCCGACCGCTCAAAGCGGACCAGACACCCACAGGAAGGACTGCTCTATGGCAGCAATATAAATCCATGTGGGTATCTCGTACCCCTTTAATGGTCAAGGGATAGTGTAGCCAACCCCGAGCTTAATTGCGAGCATTAATACGGAGCAATCCGCAAACGGACTCAACGCTCCATAAACCTATATATATTTGCGGGACAAGCTTGAAAACGTCGATGCGAGCTGGCATAATCCCCTCTGCTACACGCAAATCGGATCTACGTCCAGGGCCGTAGCGTGGGCACTATCGCCATAAGAGAAATATCTCTGTGTAGATTACGCACAGGGAGCTGCTTCTGTGCTATAGTTCAGGCTTGTTTGTTAACGCGACATGTTCGTTTGTCGCCCAAGGAGGGTCAGTTATGTCCAAAGTTTGCGAAGTTTGCGGTAAGCACCCCGTTGCCGGTCGCTCCATCAGCCACTCTCACCGCGTCACCAACCGTAAGTTCCGCCCCAACATCCAGCGTGTCTACGTCGTCGTCGATGGTCACCGTCGCAAGATGAACGTTTGCTCCACCTGCCTTAAGTCTGGCAAGGTTGCGCGCTCCTAAATAAGGTCTTACCAACAAGTACCTCGGACTCTCCGGGTCAAAGACCTCGCGTTCACATAGAACTTACCAAAGGCGTCCTCTCTTGTGGAGGGCGCCTTTTTGCACTCATTGGGGACAGACTTACATGGGTGTTTTCACTCATTGGGGACAGACATGATGCGTGTCTGCGGCGCCCCGACTAGCTCCGGCCCCTGCCTCACGCAGCTTCCTTCCAGCCTGCAGTGGCCTTGGTCACACTTGTAGCGCCGATACCGGTGATACGGGCAATTTGCTTGACCGTGAGATGTGCCTGCCTGAGCCTCAGCAGGCAGGCATCGCGTTCGGGGCGTGGCAGGGCCTTAAGCAGCGTAGGATCTATGCTCGGCAGGACTTCGCGCGCAACGGAAAGGGCCTCCTCATCGGGGATCCGACGGCGTGGAAGAACCTCCACCGACCAAGTGCGCCCGGCAGCTTCCTTGAGATGCTCGCAATAGCAACGGGAGCCTCCGACAATATCGAGCATAGGGGCCGCATCACAAATGTCAAAGGGATCGTAGCCCAGCTGATAGGCCTTGAAGCTTGACCATCGGTACGCCTCGAGTGAGTCGAGCGCACCTTTCACGGGATTGAGATGGATATAATCGAGCAACTGTACCGCCATAACAGGTCCAGAACAGCGAAATGGCAAAACGATGTCTGTCCCAAATGAGTGAAAGCACTCATATAAGTCTGTCCCCAATGAGCGGGCCGATGCCAGGCTGATATTTTAATTAAAACGCTTCAGCTTGTTGAAGCGTTTTAGTGTGCCTTTTACGGGAATCTTACCGTTCGCCGAATAATTTCTTGCTATCATGCAACACGTAGGGTAAATCTCCGATCGCAAGGAGACACAAATGGTGAAAAAGTCACCGGAAAACACTACTCCCGCAATTGTGGACAACGTAGAGGCGCTTGAGGCTAAACTCGCTCAGATGCGAGAGGCCCAGGCGCTTTTTGCTACGTACACGCAGGAGCAGGTCGACAAGATCTTCTACGAGGCCGCCATGGCCGCCAACAAGGCTCGTATCCCGTTGGCGAAGATGGCCATCGAGGAGACCGGTCGCGGCGTTCTTGAGGACAAGGTCATCAAGAACCACTACGCCGCAGAGTACATCTACAACGCTTACAAGAACACCAAGACCTGTGGTGTCATTGAGCGCGACGAGGCCTACGGCATCACCAAGATCGCTGAGCCCATCGGCATCGTGGGCGCCGTCATCCCGACGACCAACCCCACCTCCACCGCGATCTTCAAGACGCTGATCAGCCTGAAGACCCGCAACGCCATCATCATCTCCCCGCACCCGGCTGCCGCCAAGTGCACCATCGCCGCCGCCAAGCTCGTGCTTGACGCCGCCGTCAAGGCCGGCGCCCCCGAGGGCATCATCGGCTGGGTCGATGTCCCCTCCATCGAGCTGACCAACATGGTCATGCGCGATGTCGACATCATCCTCGCCACCGGTGGCCCGGGCATGGTCAAGGCCGCCTACTCCTCGGGCAAGCCCGCCCTGGGCGTTGGCGCCGGTAACACCCCGGTCGTCATCGACGACACCGCCGACGTGCTGCTCGCCGTCAACTCCATCATCCACTCCAAGACCTTCGACAACGGCATGATCTGCGCTTCCGAGCAGTCCGTGACCGTCATCGACACCATCTATGACCAGGTTAAGGCCGAATTCCAGAAGCGCGGCTGCTACTTCGTCAAGCAGGGTGCCGAGATGGAGGCCCTGCGCGGCGCCATGTTCAAGAACGGCGCTCTCGATCACCGCATCCCCGGCATGGCTGCCGCCAAGATCGCCGAACTCGCCGGTATCGAGGTTCCCGCCAAGACCAAGATCCTGATCGCCGAGGTCACCTCCACCGACCCCGCCAAGGAGGAGTTCTCCCACGAGAAGCTCTCCCCTGTCCTGGCCATGTATCACGCCAAGGACTTCCAGGAGGCCGTCGACAAGGCCGAGCACATGGTACTCGCCGGTGGCCCGGGCCACACCGCCTCTCTGTACGTGCATCCCGCCCAGGCCGATAAGATCAGCCTGTTCGAGCATGTCATGAAGGCCTGCCGTATCGTCATCAACACCCCGTCCTCGCACGGCGGCATCGGTGACCTGTACAACTTTGGCATGAAGCCGTCTCTGACCCTGGGCTGCGGCTCCTGGGGCGGCAACTCCGTCTCCGAGAACGTTGGGGTGAAGCACTTGATCAACGTTAAGACTGTGGCCGAGCGCCGTGAGAACATGCTGTGGTTCCGCGCTCCCGAGAAGGTCTACTTCAAGAAGGGTTCCACGCCCGTCGCTCTCGACGAGCTGGGCAGCGTCATGGGCAAGAAGCGCGCCTTTATCGTCACCGACCAGTTCCTCTTCAAGAATGGCAACACCCGCGCCATCGAGGCCAAGCTCGACGAGATGGGCATCGCCCACGACTGCTTCTACGACGTCGAGCCCGATCCGTCGCTGCAGTGCGCACGTCGCGGCGCCAAGCAGATGGCTCTCTTTGAGCCGGACGTCATCATCGCCGTCGGCGGTGGCTCCGCTATGGACGCCGGCAAGATCATGTGGATGATGTACGAGCACCCCGAGTGCAAGTTTGAGGACATGGCCATGGACTTCATGGACATCCGCAAGCGTATCTTCACCTTCCCCGAGATGGGCAAGAAGGCCTACTTCGTCGCCGTCCCGACCTCTTCGGGCACCGGTTCCGAGTGCACGCCGTTCGCCATCATCACCGACAAGGAGACCGGCATCAAGTGGCCGCTCGCTGACTACGCGCTGCTCCCCAACATGGCTATCGTTGACGCCGACAACTGCATGACCGCCCCGCGCGGCCTGACCGCCGCCTCCGGCATCGACGTCATGACCCACGCCATCGAGTCCTATGTCTCCATCATGGCCTCCGACTACACCAAGGGCCTCTCCGAGCGCGCTGCCAAGCTCGTCTTCGAGAACCTGCCCTCCAGCTTCGAAAACGGCGCCAAGGACCCGCATGCCCGCGAGGAGATGCACAACGCCTCCTGCATGGCCGGTATGGCCTTCGCCAACGCCTTCCTGGGCCTCAACCACTCCATGGCCCACAAGCTCGGTGCCTTCCATCACCTGCCCCACGGCATCGCCAACGCCATCATCCTGACTCGCGTCATGCGCTACAACGCCGCCGAGGCCCCCGTCAAGATGGGCACGTTCTCCCAGTATCCTTACCCCAACGCGCTGCACAACTACGCCGAGATGGCCAAGTACTGCGGTATCGAGGGCAAGGACGACAAGGAGGTCTTCGAGAACTTCATCACGAAGCTCGAGGAGCTCAAGGACTTCATCGGTGTCAAGAAGACCATCGCCGACTACGGTGTTGACGAGCAGTACTTCCTCGACACCCTCGACGAGATGACCGAGCAGGCATTCAACGACCAGTGCACCGGCGCTAACCCGCGCTACCCGCTCATGAGCGAGATCAAGGAGCTCTACCTGGACGCCTACTATGGCCGCGAGCCCCAGGACTACGCCGTCTGCTAGTTTTTAGCACGGTTATTTCGGCGGGGGTGTACGGGCGCACGCACGCCCCCGCCGCTGCTTCTATCGCATCGTTGAAAGGATGCAATCATGCTGCTCCCCGAATCCAAGACCGAGCTCGTCCGTCGCGGCAACAAAGTCGTTTACGACCTGGGCGACAAGATCGTCAAGGTCTTTAACGAGACCAAGCCCGTCTCCGACGTGTTCAACGAGGCTTTGAATCTTGCCCGCATCAATGAGTGCGGCATCCGCAGCCCCAAGGCTCTCGAGGTTTCTCAGCTCGAGAACGCCAACGGCTGGGCGCTCGTGACCGAGAAGGTTCCGGGCACCACCCTTGCCGAGAAGATGACTGCCGAGCCCCAGCGCTTTGGTGAGTACCTCGAGATGTTCGTCGACCTCCAGATCGAGATCCACGGCTACACCTCCCCGCTGCTCAACCGTCAGCGCGACAAGTTCGCCCGCATGATCGACAGCCTCGATCAGCTCAATGCCACCACGCGCTACAACCTTCAGGAGCGTCTGGACGGCATGACCAAGGAGTTCAAGGTCTGCCACGGCGACTTCAACCCCTCCAACGTCATCGTTGGCGACGACGGCCAGCTGTACGTCTGCGACTGGGCACACGCCACCCAGGGCTCCCCTGCTGCCGACGTTGCCACCACCTACCTGCTCTTTGCCCTCAACAGCAAGGACCAGGCCGAGGCCTACCTGGAGCTCTACTGCGATCGCGCCGACATGCCCATGCAGGTCGTGCGTCAGTGGACGAGCATCGTCGCCGCTTCCGAGCTCGCTCGTAAGCGCAACGTGAACGATGAGTTCCTGAAGAACTGGATCGACGTCGTCGATTATCAGTAATATCTGAGCGATTTATTTCGCATCGGAGGCACAAAGGAAAACCCCGCAGCTCGCATGGGCTGCGGGGTTTTCCTTTTAGCAACAAATGTCCCTTAGACGCAAAAGCGGCCCTGCATCTCTACCTCGAGAGACGCAGGGCCGCTTAACAAGTGCACTAAACGCAGCGGGCTCGATTAACGGCGTGCTGCTTTCACAAGCTCAGCCACCTTGGCGACAACCTCATCGATCGCCACATCCTCGCGCTCGCCCGTGGCGCGATCCTTGAGCTCGACGGTGCCGTTCTTAAGGCCGCGTTTGCCGAGCACCACCTGATAAGGGAAGCCCATAAGGTCGTTGTCGGCAAACTTAAAGCCGGGACGCTCGTCACGGTCGTCAACGACAACCTCGATACCCTCGGCGCACAGACCCTCGACGATTTGATCGCAAACAGAAGCGCACTCCTCCTTCTTGGGGTCGAGCGGAATCACCGCAACCTCGTACGGGGCAACGGAGACCGGCCAAACGATACCATGCTCGTCGTTGTGCTGCTCCACGACGGCAGCGAGCGAACGGGAAACGCCCACGCCGTAGCAACCCATGATAAGCGGCTTCTCCTTGCCGTCCTCGTCCATAAAGGTGGCACCCATGGCTTCGGAGTACTTGGTGCCCAGCTGGAAGACCTGGGAAACTTCGATGCCGCGAGCAGCGGAGAGCGGCTTGCCGCAGTGCGGGCAAGGGTCGCCGGCAACGACGGTCACCAGGTCGGCCCACTCGTCGACGGTAAAGTCGCGCTCGGGGCAGGCACCGGTAAAGTGATAGTCGACTTCGTTGGCACCGCAGGCCCACTGCTTGGACTCGCGCAGGCTCTCGTCGCAGACCAGACGAATGCCCTCGGGCAGGTTAACCGGTCCTATAAAGCCCTTATGCAGACCGTAGGTCTGGAGCTCCTCGTCGGTCATCATGCGATAGCCCTTGCCAAAGACATGCTCGGCCTTGCAGTCGTTGAGCTCATGATCGCCCGGAACGATGGCCACAACCGGCTTGCCCTCGGCGTCGATGAGAGCCAGCGACTTGCGCGTACCGTTCTCGGGGAAGCCGAAGAACTTGGCGACGGCCTCGATGGTGCCCATACCCGGAGTCTCGACCTTGACGAGTGTGCCGTCGCCGGGGCCCTCGGTCACAACGACCTTGGTGCTTGCCGCCTCGTCATCGGCAGCAAAGCCACAATCGTCGCAGTAGACCAGCGAAGCCTCGCCGGCCTCTGCCAGCGCCATGAACTCGACGGAGGTATCGCCACCGATCTCGCCGGAATCGGCGACGACGGGCAGGGCCTTAATGTAGCAGCGCTCGCAGATATTGGCGTAGGCCTGCTTCATCTTGTCGTACTCCTCCTGCAGGCTCTCCTGCGTGGCAGAAAAGCTGTAGGCGTCTTTCATGATGAACTCGCGACCGCGCATCAGGCCAAAGCGGGGACGGAACTCGTCGCGGAACTTGTCCTGGATGTGATAGAGATTCACCGGCAGTTGCTTGTATGAACGCAGCTCGTTGCGCACCAGGGCAGTCACGGTCTCCTCGTGCGTAGGGCCGAGCACGAACTCGCGGCCGTGGCGGTCATCAAAGCGCACGAGCTCCTTGCCATAGGCATCGATACGGCCGGACTCACGCCACAGCTCGGCATCGACCATGATGGGCATCATGAGCTCCTGGGCGCCGGCGGCGTCCATCTCGTCGCGCACGATGTTCTCAATCTTGCGAATCGAGCGCCACGCGAGCGGCAGATAGGAATAGAGACCGGCGGCCTCCTTGCGGATCATACCGGCACGGAGCAGCAGGCGATGGCTCGCAAGCTCAGCGTCGGCCGGATCCTCTTTGAGCGTCGGAGCATACAGCTTAGACATATACATTGCTCGGGTCATTTATTTCTCCTCAATAAGCTTGTCGACCTCGGCCATAAGCGCGTCGACAATTTGGTCCTCCGCTACTTTACCAATGATCTGGCCGTGCGAAAAGAGCAGGCCCTGACCACGTCCGCAAGCAACGCCCAGGTCGGCATCAGAAGCCTCACCGGGGCCATTGACGGCACATCCCATGACGGCAATCGAAAGCGGCGCGGCATAGTTCTTAAGCCGCTCGGTTACTTCCTCGGCGATTGCGATCAGGTTAACCTGACAGCGGGCGCACGTGGGGCACGAGACAATCTCGGGGCCGCGGCGACGAAGGCCCAGCGACTGCAAAATTCCCCAGGCGACCGGCGGCTCCTCAACCGGATCGGCCGTGAGCGAAACGCGCATGGTGTCACCGATTCCCTCGGACAGCAGGATTCCAAGGCCCACCGAGCTCTTGATGGTGCCCTGCAGCTTGGTACCCGCCTCGGTTACGCCCAGGTGGAGCGGAACGTGGGGAATCTCACGCGACAGGGCACGATAGGTGTCGAGCGTCGTTTGCACACTATGGGCCTTGGCCGAAAGCACAATGTTCGTAAAGCCGCGGTCTTCAAAATGCTTGACGAAACGTTCGCTCGACATCACGAGCTTTTCGGGCTGCGTGAGGTCGTCGCGCTCAGCGATATCCTGCTCAAGCGAACCAGCATTGACGCCGATACGAATCGCACAGCCCGCGGCACCCGCAGCATCGATCACCGCGTCAACCTTGGCCCAATCGCCGATATTGCCGGGATTGATGCGCAGCTTGGCAGCACCGGCCTCAACGGCACCAATGGCGAGCTTATGGTTAAAGTGGATATCGGCAACGATCGGCACCGGAGACTCGGCACAGATGGTGCGGAAACCCTCAAGTGCGGCCTCGGTGGGCACGCTCACGCGCACGATATCGCAGCCAGCCTGCGCCAACGCGCACACTTGCGCAAGCGTTGCCTGGGCATCAGCGGTATCAGTGCAGGTCATAGATTGGACCACCACCGGCGCGCCTCCACCGATCTGCACGCCGCCCACATGCACGGGGCGCGTCAACTCGTGAGGCAAAGGATGGGATAAAGACAATCCAAACACTCCCCTACAGAATAAATCGAAGGATGTCGGAACGAAGCATATAGACAAACAGCAGCGCAAAGAGCGCGATGCCCACATAGCTCACAATCGTCTGGACCTTGAGCGGAAGCTCGCGGCCCGCAATCTTTTGAATGATCTCGATGACCAACTTGCCGCCATCGAGTGGCGGGATGGGCAGCAGGTTCATAAAGCCAAGCGAGAACGAAATGAGGGCGGCAAACGAAAGGAACGTGGCAGGGCCGGCAGCAGCAGCTTGTGAGGACATAACGCTAATACCCACGATCGAAGAGGACTGATCGAGAATCTCCATCGTATGCTGAGGCTGGAGCAGGCGCATCACGCCCTGCGCTGTCTGCACGACATAGGAGAACGACAGGCGAGCCGACGTGATAGAGTCTAAACGGACCACCTGCGTAGAGACATACACACCTAGGCGTTCGTCCTCTTTGAGCGCAACCGTGGTCGAATGCTTCTTGCCGTCACGCTCGTACTCAATGGCGATATCGTCCTTACCGGCAGCCTTGCCAATGGCATCGTAAACGTCCATCCAGGTAGAGCACGATACTCCGTCGACCGAAAGAATCGCGTCGCCATCCTCGATTCCCGCCGCGGAGGCAATCGAGCCTTCGTCAACCTGGCCGATCACATTGGTGTCCACCGGCACCGTGACACCCGCGATGGAATAGATGCTCATAAGGAGCAAAAAGCCCGTCAGGATATTGACGATAATGCCCGCAAGCAGCATAAAGGCACGCTTGACAAAGCCCTGACCCAAATAGGTGTGCGAGCGCTCGCGTGCAAGGAATTCGGCCTCGCCGCACGGCAGTTCCCATACATCGCCCTCGGCAGTCGCGTGCTCGCGATCGAACCGACGGCCGTCAAAGGTGGTATAACCCGCCGCATCACGCGGCAGGGTCTGGTACTTGGTGGGATAGTAACCAGGCGAAGGCTTTTCTCCTTCTTCATACCAAGGAGCTATGGAGCCCCAACCCAGCAGCAAAGCACAGGCCTCGAGCACATCCTCCTCGGACAGCTCAAGCTCGACGGCAAGATCGGCCACCGTCACACGGCCGTGGCGATAGATGGCGGCAAGCACGCGATCGGCACACGAGACATCGGTCGGATCCATGCCACAGATGGCAGCATACCCACCCAGCAACAGCGGGGTCACGCCAAACTTGGTGCCGATGCGACGCGACGTATGATGGATATCAAAGCGACACGGCAGGCCCAAAAAGAACTCAGTCACCCGGACGCCGCAAGCACGCGCCGCCAAAAAGTGGCCGCCCTCGTGCAAAAACACGAGGACGGAAAGCATCAGCAGGCCCCAAAAGACCGATGAGAGAACGCTCAGAACAGTTTCCATAAAACGAAAAAGCAATCCTTATGGGTTAAGAACGGGTTGCGGCGAGCACTTGCGCGGCCTTTTCACGCGCCCACGCATCGATACCGCGAAGCTGTTCAAACGAATCGACCGTCTGCGCATCATGCGCATCCATACAGGATTCCACGATGCGATCGATATCGGTAAAACTGCAGCCATCATGCAGGAAGGCATCGACGGCGACCTCGTTGGCGGCATTGAGCACGCACGGCATGGTGCCGCCCGTCTTGCCCGCACGCTCGGCCAGCGCCAGGCAGCGGAACGTATCCATGTCGGCCGCATCAAAGGTAAGCTGACCCAACTCGCGGAAATCGATGCGCGGAGCCGGAGTATCCCAGCGCTCGGGATACGAGAAGGCAAACTGGATGGGAATGCGCATGTCAGATGCCCCGAGATGCGCCATCACGGAGCCGTCGGCAAACTCGACCATCGAATGGATCTTTGACTGGCGCTGAACGACCACGTTGATAAAGTCGAGGTCGCAACCGAACAAGTGCATCGCCTCGATACGCTCCAGGCCCTTGTTCATGAGGGTAGCCGAGTCAATCGTGATCTTGGCACCCATAGCCCACGTAGGGTGCGCCAGGGCATCGGCGCGCGTCACACGGTCGAGTTCCTCGCGCGAACGGCCAAAGAACGGACCGCCCGAACAGGTAAGCCAAATACAATGGGCCTCGCGCGGATTCTCACCCAGATAGCATTGGTAAATTGCAGAGTGCTCGGAATCGACCGGGATAAGCTGACCGGGCTGAGCCAACGGCATCAGCAGGTCACCGCCAACAACGAGCGACTCCTTATTGGCAAGGGCAAGGCGCTTATTCGAAATCAAGGCAGCATGGCTTGCCTCGAGACCGGCGGCGCCCACAATAGCGACAAGCACGCAGTCAACATCGTCGCGACGCGCGAGCTCGCAAACCGCTTGCGCACCAACGCCGAGCTCCGTTCCCTCGGGCAACTCCTGCAGCACGGCGTCATCGCCATGAGCGACATCGGCCACGGCAACCGCCGGAACCGAGAACTCGCGGGCAGCGGCAACGAGCTCGGAGGTGCTGGAATGAACGGAAAGCGCCGTCACCTGCAGACGATCGGCATGCTGACGGCAAACATCGAGCGCCTGGGTGCCGATAGAGCCCGTACAGCCCAGGATGGCAACACGGAGACGTCCATCGGAGCCATAGGTCGTCTGGAAGGACATTACAGCACGCCTCCGATCATCAGCATCAGCTGCGCGGTGATGCAGCCGAAGATAAGCGAGTCGCTACGATCGAGCATGCCGCCGTGGCCCGGGATAAGGTTACCGGAATCCTTGACGCCCACACCGCGCTTGATGCGCGACTCGATAAGGTCGCCGATAACGCCCAGGATGGACACAACCACGCCACAAAGCAGAGCATAGGGCAAGCTCAGCTTATAGAGATGCGTCACCCACAAAATGAGCCAGATGAGAACCGAGCCCAGAATGCCGCCGACAAAGCCCTCCCAGCTCTTTTTGGGAGAGATCTTGGGGACCATCTTGTGTTTGCCGATACGACTGCCCACGATGTAGGCAAACGAATCGGAGACCCAAAGGGACGCGCAAACACCCACTGAAAGCAGGGCGCCGGCAAAACCGGGCACGGCATCGCGCAGCAGCACAATAGCCGACAGCATAAAGCCTGTGTAGATGGGACCCATGAGCGTCACGGCCACATCAGAGATGCGGGTACGCGGCGACCAAACATACCAAATGCCCACCGCGAGCATCAGTGCAAAAAGCAGGGCGTTCAGCAAAAGCGAATCGCCAAGCGCCGATAACGGAAAGAGCACGGCGGCAATAATGCCCAGGTGCTCGTTGGCGACCTTGCCATCGAGCCTCGTCATACGGAAAAACTCAAAGCAGCAAAGCCCGCTCATGACAGAGACAAAAATAGCGGTGGGCACGATACCCAAAACCAGGCACAGGATAAAGACGACGGCATAGACGATACCGGCGGCGGCACGGGTAATAAAGCCCGCAAGCCACGAACCGGTGCCGCTCTTCGCTGCAGGCGCTCCCGCAGTGGCAGCTTTGCGCGCAGGCGTCTTGGGAGCAGATGCCTTGGGACGATCGGACACGATTAAGCCTCCTCGGTCTTGCTCAGTCCACCAAACCTACGGTCACGGCCCTGATAGGCCAAAATGGCGTCAACAAGGCCCCAACGATCAAAGTCAGGCCAATAGGTATCGGTGACATAGAACTCGGAATAAGCCACCTGCCACAGCAGATAGTTCGAAAGGCGAAGCTCACCAGAGGTGCGAATGACCAGCTCGGGATCGGGAAGACCGGCGGTGTACAGGTGCGAAGCAACCATATCATCGTCGATAGCAGCAGGGTCGATCTTGCCGGCGGCGGCATCGAGCGCAAGCTGACGGGCGGCGCGGGTAATCTCGGCACGAGCGCCGTAGTTGACGGCAAGCGCCAGCGTCATACCGGTGTGATCAGCGCACTCGGCAAGACCGCATTCAAAAACGTCGCGGGTCTTCTTGGGCAGCGCGGAAATATCACCCAAAAAGACAACACGGACGTTTTCGCGCTTCAGAAGCGGCAGCTCATCGATAAACGTCTTGGCAAACAGATGCATCAAGACGTTAACCTCATGCTGCGGGCGGTTCCAGTTTTCGGTTGAAAACGCATAGGCGGAAAGCACGTCGACGCCCAGACGCACGCAGGCGGTAATGATCTCACGAAGGGAGACGATACCCGCCTTGTGACCCTCGGTACGGGCAAGACCTCGCGCCGTAGCCCAGCGACCGTTGCCGTCCATGATGCACGAGATATGGCGCGGAATGTTATTGAGGTCAAGGTCGGAAAAACCGACGCCCGCAGGGGCGTCGGCAAAGTACTCGACCAGTTTGTTCTCGTCGTATTGCACCTTAGATCTCCATGACCTCGGCTTCTTTTTCCTTCAGAAGCTCCTCGACCTTGGCGACATACTCGTCGGTATGCTTCTGCACCTTGGCCTGCTCACGGCGGACGTCGTCCTCGGTGAGCTCCTCATCGCGCTCGAGCTTGTTGTTAAAGTCGCGACGGATGTTACGGATAGACACCTTGGCCTGCTCGGCGTACTCGCGGCACTCCTTGACGAGCTCGCGACGGCGCTCCTCGGTGGGAGCCGGGAACGGAAGACGAACAACGGTGCCATCGGAGTTGGGGGTAATACCCAGATCGGAAGCGCCGATGGCCTTGACGATGGCGTTGATAAGCGCCTTATCCCACGGCTCGATGAGCAGCATGTGGGCCTCGGGGGTCTTTACGGCGGCAACCTGCGTGACCGGCGTGGGAACACCGTAATAATCGACGGTGATGTCGGACAGAATGTTAGCGTTGGCTCGGCCGGTACGGACCTTGGAGAAGTTATGCTTGAGGGACTCGAGCGACTTGTCCATGTGGGCGGTGATGTTCTCTGCCATGCTTAATCCTCCTGATAGACGAGCGTGCCGACGGGCTCACCCGAAAGCGCGCGCTTGACGTTGTCCTCGCCATCGATGTTGAGGACCAAAATGGGCATACGGTTATCCTGGCACAGGGCCGTAGCCGTGGAATCCATAACCTGCAGGCCGCGGACGAGCACCTCGTGATAGGTGATCTTGTCAAAGCGGACAGCATCGGCGCACTTGACGGGATCCTTGTCGTAGATACCGTCGACCTTGGTGGCCTTAATCAGAATCTCCGCACCGATCTCGCAGGCGCGAAGGGCCGCGGCGGTGTCAGTCGTAAAGTACGGATTGCCCGAGCCGGCTGCGAAGATAACGACATTGCCCTTGGAGAGGTGATTGATGGCGCGACGACGAATATAGGGCTCGCAAATCTCGTTCATCTGGATGGCACTCATAACGCGGCAAGGAACATCGTTATGCTCGAAGGCATCCTGCAGGGCGAGCGCGTTCATAACGGTTGCAAGCATGCCCATGTAATCGGCCTGAGCACGCTCCATACCGCCGGCAGCTCCAGCCATGCCGCGGAAAATATTGCCGCCGCCGACAACGATGCCGACCTCATGGCCAACGGCGAGCAGCTCCTTGACCTGCTTGGCAAGATGGTCGGTAATCTTGGGGTCGATGCCATAGTGGCCATCGCCCATCAGTGCTTCGCCGGAAAGCTTCAGAAGCACGCGTTTATATCGGATGTCGGACAAAGCGATCCTCCTTTAATTTGACTCTCAATATGATATCAAAGGCTCTGCTTGGAGCCATGAAAAAGCAGGCTGTGAGTAAAACCCACAGCCTGCTCATTACCAGCTACAAGAGCTTATTTACTCGCCACGGACCAGACGGTCGAAGGCAACGACGGTAATGGTATCGCCGAGCTCCTTGGAGACCTGCTCAGCGTACTTCTTGATGGTGAGGGAGCTGTCCTTGATGAACTCCTGCTCGGTGAGCACGGACTGCTTGTAGAACTTCTCCAGACGGCCAACAGCCATCTTCTCCTGGATGGCCTCGGGCTTGCCGGACTCGGCAGCCTGAGCCATGTAAATCTGCTTCTCATGCTCGACGGTCTCGGCCGGAACCTGATCGCGGGTAGCGCAGATCGGAGCGACAGCGGCAACCTGAAGGGCAACGTCGTGGGCAAAGGTCTTGAAGGACTCAGCCTGAGCGGTCTCAGCCTTCTCGAAAGCAAACTCGACGAGGACGCCGATCTTACCACCCATATGGATGTAAGAAGCGAGAGCGCCGTTCTCGACCTTGCGGGCGGCGAAGCGAGAGATCTTCATGTTCTCGCCCATGATGTGAATCATCTCGGTGAGCTCGGAGGAAACGGTCTCCTCGCCCATCGGCTTCTCGAGCAGAGCGTCGACATCGGCCGGCTCGGTGGTGGCGACAACCTCGGCGACCTTGGAAGCAAAGCCGGTAAACTTGGCGTTGGAGCCGACGAAGTCGGTCTCGCAGGAGAGCTCGAGCAGAGCGCCGGTCTTGCCATCCTCGGAGACGAACGCGGCGACAGCGCCCTCGTTGGTCTCGCGGCCAGCCTTCTTGGCAGCCTTAGCGAGGCCGTTCTTACGCAGAACGTCAACAGCGGCGTCCATGTCACCGTCAGCCTCGACGAGAGCCTTCTTGCACTCCATCATCGGGGAGTCGGTCATCTCGCGGAGCTGCTTGACCATAGCGGCGGTAATCTGGGCCATTGTGGTTCCTTTCAAAGAGATGAAAAAGACTTAATTAGGACTGATTTACTCGGCCTTGGGCTCAGCGGCCATCTCGGCCTCGGAGATCTGCTCCTTGCCGGAGCCAGCGAGGCAAGCGTCGGCCATGAGCTCGCACATAAGGGTGACAGCGGAGATGGCGTCATCGTTGCAGGGGATGCCGTACTCGACCTCGTCGGGATCGGAGTTGGTATCGATCAGAGCGACGACAGGGATGTTCAGGCGCTGGGCCTCCTTGATGGCGTTCTCCTCGCGCTTGGTATCGATGACGAAGAGAGCCTGGGGCAGACCCTTCATGTCGCGGGCGCCACCGAGGTTGGTCTGGAGCTTAGCGAGCTCCTTACCCAGAACAGCCTGCTCCTTCTTGGGAAGAACAGCCATGCGGCCGTCCTCGACCATGGCCTCGAGCTCCTCCA
Source organism: Collinsella sp. LCP19S3_D5 (assembly GCF_052121415.1). NCBI lineage: Bacteria > Bacillati > Actinomycetota > Coriobacteriia > Coriobacteriales > Coriobacteriaceae > Collinsella > Collinsella sp. LCP19S3_D5. The sequence continues at coordinate 66,491 of NZ_JBQKEH010000001.1, read as the reverse complement.
TGCGGTTGATGCGGGAGCGGATGGTGACGAAGTTGGTCAGCATGCCGCCGAGCCAACGCTGGTTGATGTAAGGCATGTTGGCGCGCTCAGCGGCGTTCTTGACGGCCTCCTGAGCCTGCTTCTTGGTGCCGACGAACAGCACGTTGCCACCCTTGGCAACGTTCTTGACGAAGGTGTAAGCCTGGTCGGCGTCAAGAATGGTCTGCTTGAGGTCGAGGATGTAGATGCCGTTGCGCTCACCGAAGATGAACGGCTTCATCTTGGGGTTCCAGCGACGGGTCTGGTGACCGAAGTGGCAGCCGGCCTCGAGCAGGGTGCGGATATTAATCTTGGTAGCCATGTTAAACCTCCTGTGGTTTGCCTCCGCGCGGGGTCATCCTCCAAAACCAACCCGGACATGTGCTACCAAAGCCCGGGCACCACGGTATGAAGTAGCCGCGCGTGCGTGATAAAAACCTGTTGCCGTGAAGCAACCTGATGAATGATAGCAGGATTAGATCTTTCTGCCAACCCGAAATCAAAACCACACACACGGAAGCGCGATCGATTGGATAGAACCCATCTCCTGCCTTATTCGCCGCGCGGAAGAGCTTGGGTAACGGCGCGTTTGAGCCGATCGGGCGTGAGATGCGTATAAATCTGCGTGGTGGACAAGCTTGCATGCCCCAGCAACTCCTGGACAGAGCGCAAGTCCGCTCCGCCCTCGAGCAAATCGGTCGCAAAAGTATGGCGCATCGCATGCGGGGCGATATCGGAAGGGATACCCGCAAGCGTCGCCAACATGTGAAACCGTCGCCTAAGCATGGCGGCGCTCATACGGTTGCCGCGTGCCGAGATAAACAGCGGATGCACACCGTTCGTACCGTCGCCACGCTTTGCCTGAGCAAGAAGCTCCGGTCTTCCTTCCTCAATATAGCGGCGGGTCGCATCGAGAGCACGCCGATACAGGGGCACGATACGCTCCTTGCTCCCCTTACCCCAAAGCCGCAGCGTTCGCTCGGACCAAGCAATGGACTCAACATTGAGTGCCGCAAGCTCAGAGATGCGAGCCCCAGATGCATAGAGCAATTCGAGCATCGCCGCATCACGCAGTCCCGCAGGCGTTGAAACGTCTGGCGCCTCAAGCAGTGCCTTAACCTGCTGGGTGGTCAGCACTCCGGGCAAATCGCGTGGAAGCTTGGGAGAGGCAATCGCAGAGACAGCGTCTCCATCGATAAGACCCTCGGCAGCCATCCATCGATAGAACGAACGAATGGCAGACAGGTGCGCCGCATTCGTCCTGGGCGCCACCTGCTCGCGCGACAGCTCCGCCAGATACATGCGAACGGTACGTACGTCCGCCGTACGTGCATCGATATCCCCACGCTCGCACCAAGCGGCAAAACGCTCCAGACGAGAGCCGTAGGCGATAACAGTGTTAGAAGAAAGCCCCTCGACGCGTGCAATATAGGCTATGAACGAGTCGACGGCACCGCACAGGTCAAAGGCTATGGCCGGTCGCCCCCAAACAGGTCGGAGCGCGATTCCAGATAGGAATCCAAGGCCTTAAGGGCGCGATCCGCATAGGCCTGATAGCGCTCACGTTTGCTGCGGCGTTTACCGTCCTCGAGGGGAGGCACCAGGCCAAAATTAACATGCATGGGCTGATATCCGACCGTAGCAGGATCGGTCGCATAGCCCACGAGCGCGCCGAGAGCGCCCACGCGCGGCAGCTCGACAGGAGCAACCTCGATAGCCTCGGCATAGGTATTGAGCGCAGCGAGGAGACCCGTCGCGACCGCTTCCATGTAACCCTCCGTACCGGTAATCTGTCCGGCAAGGCGCACGCCCGTGCCGGGCACGGCGAAGGTCCCATCGAGCACATGGGGAGCATCGACAAAGGTATTGCGATGCATGACGCCATAGCGGAAGAACTCGGCATTCTCCAGACCGGGAACCATATGAAAAACGCGCTTCTGCTCGCCGAAGGTCAGGTTGGTCTGAAAACCAACCAGGTTATAGGCGGTTTTCTCCTTGTTCTCGGCGCGCAGTTGAATCGCCGCCCAGGGACGGCGACCGGTGCGCGGGTCGGTGAGCCCGACGGGCTTCATAGCGCCAAAGCGGATGGCATCCTTGCCCGTGCGCGCAACCTCCTCGGCTGGCTGACAGGCCTGGAAGAGGTCCCCGCCCTCAAAGTCCTTGAGCACCACGCGATCGGCCGTGGTAAGCGCCTCGATAAAGGCCTCGTACTCCTCCTTGTTGAGCGGGGCATTGAGATAGTCGCCACTCCCCTGCTCCTCGTAGCGCGACTGCGAGAACAGCACATCCATATCGAGCGTCGAGGCATCGACAATCGGGGCCGCGGCGTCAAAGAACGCTAGGGAATCACCACCGACGAGCTTCATGACCTCCCCGCTCAACGCCGGTGAGCACAAGGGACCCGCGGCGATAACCACATGGCCCTCGGGAATCTGGGTGACCTCGCCGTGAACGACCTCGATATTGGAGCGGGCGTCAACCTCGGCCTCGACGAGCTCGGAGAATTTAACACGGTCGACCGCCAAGGCGCCACCAGCGGGAACGGCAGCGCGATGAGCGCAGTCGAGCAGCACCGAACCCATACGCTCGAGTTCGGCCTTCAACAGGCCGGCGGCGGAATCGGGTCGGGTCGACTTAAACGAATTGGAGCAGACGAGCTCCGCCAAGTGATCGGTATGGTGGGCAGGAGAGGTCACCAGCGGCCGCATCTCGCACAGCTTTACGGCAAACCCGCGATCTGCCAGCTGAATCGCGCATTCCGATCCCGCCAGACCGCCACCGATAACCGTCACTTGATCAAACAGCATCTGCAAACACCTTTCTAATTGACACGCTTTCCATTGTGACCGAAGGGCGTCTGAGCGTGAAGCGCAAACTTTGAGGGCGCATACCTTCCATCCATCATGCGCTCGATGAGTCCCTCGAGCTCGAGTGAGCCCAGGAGTTTGAGCACGCCGACGGCATCGAGGGAGACGAGCGCGGCAATGTCATCGACCTTGAGCGGCGAGGCAATGAGCGCGTGCATCACGGCCTGCTGCGTGGGGTCCAGATCGGCGATACCGGGCGCATCGGGACGCGAATAGCGCAGGGTGCCGTAAATTCGCGAGATGGCCATCTCAATAGACTCCTCGTCAACAATGCAGCAGGCCCCGTTGGCGATGAGGTAGTTGGTCCCACGCGACTCTGGTGACAAAATGGAGCCCGGTACCGCGAGCAGTTCGCGCCCCAGGTCCATGGCGGCCTCCGCTGTCGAGAACGTGCCCGAGGGCATGCCGGCCTCCGACACGAAGAGCGCCTGCGAAAGCGCGGCAATCACCCGGTTACGCCGCGGAAAGGCAAACTTGCGTGGCCCCATACCCCAAGGCGAGATGGACACGACCGCGCCGCCCGTATCGATCGTGCGCGCGATGAGCCCTGCACTCGAGCGCGGGTAAACCACGTCGGCGCCCGTACCCAACACCACGACGTGCCTGCCACCAGCGTTGACCGCAGCCCAACCCGAGGCCTGGTCGCAGCCGACCGCACCGCCCGAGACCACCGTCACCCCCGCCTCGACCGCAACTTTCGCGGCCAGCTCTGCCACGGCAAGGCCGTACGGCGAGGCCTTACGAGCGCCGATGATTGAGAGCGCGGGCGTCGACAGTGCGGCGGGGTCGCCACGCACATAAAGCGTCTGGGGTACATCGGAGAGCTCCAAAACGGTAGCTGGATACAACGCATCACCGGGATGCAGCTCAAAAGTCTCCTTGGGCATTACTGGTCCCTCCTCCCCTGGTACATCGCCGCCTCGAGCACGTGGTCTTGGGTTACCCGCTCACTTTCGGCAACATCGGCGATCGTGCGCGCGATACGCACCAAGCGCACGATGCCGCGCCCTGTGAGATGTGTGCGCCTCGACAGGCCGAGCACGCACTTTTCCGCTGCCCCATCGAGCGCAAAGGTCGACACGACGCCGTCGATGGAACGTGACTCATCGTCCTCGGCCTCGGCATCTGCATCGTCCAAACGGGACTCGCGCCAGGCACGAAATGCCCGACCCCGCACAACATAGTCACGTAGTTCAGCTGACGACATACCCTCGGCACCCTCGATAATTACCTGCGGATCGGGTCGGGTCACGTCAATCATAAGGTCAATACGATCGGCCAAGGGACCACGTAGCTTAGACCGATAGCGCTCAACCATCGAAGCCGAGCAGCGGCACGGTACCTCGCGATCGCCCAAAAAGCCGCAGGGACAGGGATTGCTCGCGGCAAGCAGCTGGAACCTCGAGGGAAACGTGAAAGCCCCATCGACGCGTACGATCTTGACGTAGCCGCGCTCTATGGGCTGACGGAGTGTCTGCAGCACGCTGTTGGGAAACTCGGCAAGCTCGTCTAAAAAGAGCACGCCGCCGTGCGCTAGGCTAATCTCGCCCGGGTGCACCGGCCGTCCGCCGCCAATAAGGCCCGCAGTCGAAATGCTGTGGTGGGGGCTACGGAACGGCCGGTGTCCCGCCAGCAAACCATCGATGTTCTCGCCCAAGACCGAATGGATGCACAGCGCCTCTTGCTGATCCTCGAGAGAAAGCTCGGGCAAGATACCCGTCATGCGGCGTGCGAGCATGGTCTTGCCCGAACCCGGCGAGCCAATCATAAGCAGGCCGAGCTCCCCCGCCGCCGCGAGCGCAATGCCGCGCTTGGCAACCTCCTGCCCCAGCACATCGGCATAATCAAGTTCTGGCTCAAACGACGCCTCGACACCCTCGGAATCCAGATAATGCCGAGCCGCCTCGCCCATACCGCGGGCGAGCTGAGACAGATGGTCGATAAAGCCACAGTCCACACCGGCAAGCGGTACATGTTGATCCGACCTTCCTGCGATAAAGGACAGGCCCATATCACGCGCCAACAACTGAAACGCAACCTCGCCTTTTACGGGCAGCACGCTACCATCCAGCCCGAGCTCACCGGCAATAAGGCAATGGTCTAGATGGTCGCGGGGAATCTGCCCATCGGCCGCCAGTACCGCAATGGCAATCGGCAGGTCAAAACCACTGCCCGTTTTACGGATGTCGCCCGGAGCCAAGTTGACGGTAATGCCCGCCCGTGGAATCTCAAATCCTGCCGAGCGCATTGCGCAGCGTATGCGGCCACGCGACTCCATCACCTCCATACTTGGAATGCCAAGCATTTGGATACCCGGAATACCGCCGGCAAGCGAGACCTCGACCGTGACGGGAATCGCCTCGACGCCACGAATGCATGCAGCGTGGACGGCAAAGGTGTCAAACGCCATCACGATACCTGCCAATCGAATGCGTTGTATTGATGCTCAATCTCCGCAATATGACCGCCGCGGATAGTAACGCCCACCGCGTCGAAGCGAATCGCCTTAAGAGGATAGTGATCCATAAGGTAACAACTCGCGATACGGCGGTAGCGACGCTGCTTCTGGGCGTCCACCGCCTCCTCGGGAAAGACCCGCGTGTTGCAATCTAGGGCGACGCGCCTTGTCTTGATCTCAGCCATCACCACGACATCATCAAGTTCATCAAGCAGTACCAGATCGGCCTCGCCCTCGGGACACCGGTAGCCCTGTTCCAAGAGGGCATAACCGCGCTCACGAAAGTAATCGATTGCAATAAGCTCGCCCAGCATGCCCAGTTCTCGAGGACTGAGGCCCTTAATGAACCCAGGCGTAATCGACGCGCAATCAATCTCCCCGTTCTCCCAAAGCTCTTTGAGCTGTTGCGTCTTGCTCTTTGCACTTGCGGCGCACATGGGGTCTCCTTTCCCGCGCACGATATTGACCCGATCATGAGGCCGCCTTTCTTGCGGGTAAGTACCAAAAGAAAACCAAAGTCCAACAAAAAACAAACAAAAAAGGGACCGCATGCAACAATTGCGTTGCATGCGGTCCCCACCAGCTGGTTTATAAAATCCCAGAAGTCCCTGTCTCCATATTTGCCTTAAAAAAGACGCTCCGTCTGCAAAAAATTTCCGCAGAAGCTCACACGATGCAACGGAGAAAGGCCATGTTTACGAATAGCCTCAATGTGCTCGGGGCTCGCATAGCCCTTTGACTCAGCAAGATGATATTCGGGATACTCGGCATCGTACTCGACCATCATCTCGTCACGCGTGACCTTGGCCATAATGGAAGCAGCGGCGATGCAGGCGATTTTGGCATCTCCCTTGATCACATCGCGCTCGTTAGGGACGGCGCCCAAAGGGTTGCCGTCCATAAGCACGCAATCGGGCTCGAGCCCCGTATCGGCCACCGCACCCGCGACGGCAGCGCGGATGGCGCGGGCCATGCCCATCTCATCAATGTCCGCAGGCGCGATATGGCAAAAACCAATGGCCGTAGCCACCTCGGCAATCTGCACCGAGAGCAGCTCACGACGGGCAGGCGTGAGCTTTTTGGAATCGTTAATGCCCCAAACGCGCGGCTCCATGGGAAGGCAGACAGCGCAGACCGTCAACGGGCCGGCGACAGAGCCGCGCCCCACCTCGTCAACACCAACGACCACGCCATCGCCGCCGAGCTCATGCATCAGCTCGTACATGCCGTTGACGCGCTCGCGCTCGGAAAGTTCCTTGGCATGGCGCTTAAGTGCGCGTTCGCAAGCCTTGATCACCTGCTGGCGCGGATCCTCGCGATAGTGCTCCACGAGGGCGGGAATCTCCTCGAACGTGGCACCCGCCAGCTCACCGGCAACCTGCGATGCCGAAATCGAGCTCGTCATATTGGCCATACCAGGCCCTCCTTGCATGGAAATCAGATAAAAAGAAGGGCCACCCGAAGGTGACCCTTGTGTCCAAACGAGTGGACAGACGCTGCGATCTTCTTAGCGCTTCTCGGGGATGCGAGCAGCCTTGCCCACCTTGTCGCGGAGGTAGTACAGCTTGGCGCGACGGACGCGACCATGACGGACGACCTCGAGCTTGGCGATCTTGGGGCTGTGAAGCGGGAAGGTACGCTCAACACCGACACCGAAGGAAATCTTGCGGACGGTGAAGGTCTCACGGGCACCGGCGCCGGCCATGCGGATAACGTCACCCTGGAAAACCTGGATGCGCTCGCGGTCGCCTTCCTTAATGCGGTAGTGAACCTTGACGTTGTCGGCAACGCGGACCTGCGGGATGTCCTCGCGGATCTGCTGACGCTCGATTGCGCGGATGTAATCCATGTGCAATTCCTTACTCTTCTAGAGGTGCCGTACCACCTTGGCCGGCACGTAGTTGAACAAACGTATTCGAGTATACACGCGCGGGTTTCTGCTGCAAGAACAATTTTTTTCGCAGACAAAAAGACAAAACCCGCACATGATAACCGCCCGCCTCACAAATGAGACGGGCGGCATGAAGGGGGCTACGCTAGGGGTCTATACACTAAACGCTAGGCGGAACGCTTGGCATCGAGCTTGGCCTGGGCGGCAGCCAGTCGTGCGAGGGGCACGCGATAGGGCGAGCAGGACACGTAGTCCACATCGGCCACGTTGAACAGGCCCTTGATGGACTTGGGGTCGCCACCGTGCTCGCCGCACACGCCAAAGTGCATATCGGGGTTGGCGGCGCGACCCTTCTCGACTGCCATACGCACCAGCTCGAGCACCGCCGCGTCGATGGTCTCGAAGGGATTATCCTTCAGGATCTTCTTGTGCATGTACAGCGGGATGAACTTGGCCTCGGCGTCGTCGCGCGAGAAGCCGAAGGTTGTCTGGGTGAGGTCGTTGGTGCCAAAGCAGAAGAAGTCGGCATGGTGGGCGATCTCGTCAGCGACCATGCAGGCGCGCGGCAGCTCGAGCATCGTGCCCACGGGAATATTGAGCTCGACGCCCTCCTCGGCGGATACCTCGGCGATCACGCGCTCGATGACCTCGCGGGTCTGGACATGCTCGGCTGTGATGGAAACGAGCGGGACCATGATCTCGGGGCGCGGGTCGACGCCCTCCTTGATAAGGCGGGCAGCAGCCGTGGCGACGGCGCGAACCTGCATGAGCGGCAGATCGCCAAAGACAACGGACAGGCGCACACCGCGCAAGCCGAGCATCGGGTTGGACTCAACCATGCCGTCGATTCGACGCAGGCGGGCACGCAGGGTGGCAAGCTCTTCCTCGCCGGCGCCGGCGGCTTCCTTCTTGGTGATGGCGACCTCGAGCTCGCGAGGATTATCCAGGAACTCATGCAGCGGCGGATCGAGCAGGCGAACGACCACATCGCGACCGGACATGGTCTTAAACATCGCCAGAAAGTCCTCGGTCTGAACCTTGAGCAGGTCGGCCAGGGCCTGCTGCTTCACGGCCTCGTCGTCGGACAGGATAAAGCTCTGGATAATGTTCTTGCGGTCGCCCAGGAACATGTGCTCGGTGCGGCACAGGCCGATGGCCTCGGCGCCAAACTCGAGTGCGAGCGCGGCATCCTCGGGGTTGTCGGCGTTGACGCGCACGTGGTTGGCGTGACCGTCGGTCTCGTCCAGGCGGATCTCGTCTGCCCAGGACAGAATGGTGTCCAGATCGCCGGTGAGCTCGGCGGAGACCAGATCGACGGCGCCGTCTACGACGATACCCTGGGTGCCGTCGATGGAGATGATGTCGCCCTCGTGAAGCACACGGTCGCTGCCCTCGATGCGCACGATCTTCTCGGTGGCGTCAATATGGAAGCGCTCAACGCCGCAGACGCAGGGCGTACCCATACCGCGGGCGATAACGGCGGCATGGCTCGTCTTGCCGCCGTGGCTGGTAAGGATGCCCTCGGCAGCGACCATGCCCTTCAAGTCGTCGGGGTTGGTCTCCCAGCGGACCAGAATGACCTTATGGCCCTCGTTGGCGCGCGCGACGGCATCGTCGCTCGAGAACACGACCTCGCCTACGGCGGCGCCGGGGCTGGCGTTAAGGCCGCAGGCCAGGGCCTCGTACTTCTTGGAGGAGTCGAACTGCGGATGCAGAAGCTGGTCGAGCTGCGCGGGATCGATGCGACTCACGGCCTCCTCGCGGGTGATGAGACCCTCCTCGACCATCTCGATGGCGATGCGCAGCGCGGCGGTTGCGGTACGCTTGCCCACGCGGGTCTGAAGCATCCACAGTTTACCCTGCTCGATGGTGAATTCGATATCGCACATATCGCGGTAATGATCCTCGAGCGTCAGGAAAACGCGCTCGAGCTCCTCACCAGCGGACTCGAGGCCCGGGGTGGTCTTGAGGTCGGCGATGGGCTCAGTGTTGCGGATGCCGGCGACGACGTCCTCACCCTGGGCGTTAACCAAAAAGTCACCGTAGAACTCCTTGGTGCCATCGGCCGGATTGCGCGTAAAGGCGACGCCGGTCGCAGAGGTCTCGCCTTTGTTGCCAAAAGCCATGGCCTGGACGTTGACGGCGGTACCGAGCTCGTCGGAAATGCCATGCTGTTTGCGGTAGATGCAGGCGCGCTCGTTCATCCAGCTGCCAAAGACGGCCTGGATGGCAAGGCGCAGCTGGAGCTCCGGATCGTGCGGGAAGACGGGCTTGCCGTCGACAACCTCGAGCTCGGGATACAGGGCAGCCTCGACGTTCTCGGAGAAGATGCCCTTGAAGGTCTCGACGAGCTCCTGCAGGTCCTCGGCCGAAAGCTCGGAATCGACGCGAACGCCGGCGACCAAGCGAGCCTGGGTCAGGGCGTTCTCAAACAAGTCGGCATCGACACCCATAACGACGTTGGAGAACATCTGGATAAAGCGGCGGTAGCTATCCCAGGCAAAACGCGGGTTTTGCGTCTGGGCAATGAGGCCCAGAACGGACTCGTCGTTAAGGCCCAAGTTGAGGACCGTGTCCATCATGCCGGGCATGGAGAACGGAGCACCCGAGCGAACCGACACGAGCAGCGGGTCGGATGCGTCACCAAGCTTCTTGCCGCAGCGGGCCTCGAGATCGGCCTCGGCGGCAACGATCTCATCGAGTGCGCCTTCGGGCCACACGTTGCCGGCACCGGAGTACTCGACACAGGTTTGGCAGGTAATGGTAAAGCCACCGGGAACCGGCAGGCCGATGCGGCTCATCTCGGCAAGATTTGCACCCTTGCCGCCAAGCACGAAGTTCATGGACTTGTCGCCCTCAGTGACACAGGTGCCCTGGGCGTCGGTTCCAAAACGGTAAACCCTCTTGCAATCGCTCACGATACTCCCCTTCCATGCGCTGTCGCGCACGACCGTGGTAACGAATCGACCCGCCGGATGCGAGCCGTGAGGGTACTATACGGCGGGTATTGGAAGTGCTTGCGTAGAGGGTGCGAGGTTTGGTAAACGTGGTAAAACTGACGGTAAACGGTAGATAAAGGTGGTTACCTTATGAAGATACCAGTGTACGAGACTTGCAGGTTAACTGAAAGAACTTTGCTAAATCGCTTTACCATTATCATGCATTATTTTTGGGAGTCTTTTTAGGACGGGGCTTTTTTAGCTACCCCGTCGGCAATCGGCCAAGAAGCTCGCGGCCTCAGCCGGGGTAGCTAAAAAAGCCCCGTCCCAAATTAGCTACTTTTGTTGGGCTCGGCGAGCGGCACGACGGGCTCGAGCTTCTTGGATTTCCTCCAAATGACCGATGATCTCGGATGCACTCTCCTCAATCGCCTTACCGTCGGTACGCACCACAAAGCAGCCTAGGCGCTTCATGAGGGCACGGGCTTCCTCAAGCTCGCTGCGCACACTCTCGGGCTCGGCATAGGAGCCGGCGACGGCGCGGGCGTAGTCATCGCCCAAGCGGCTGTCGCGAATCTCAGAAATTACGTCAACGGTCGAAATCAGGCCGAACAGGCGCATCGGGTCGACCTCGTAAATCGACTTCGGCGGCTCCATGCCGTGCGCCAGCGGAACGTTTGCGACCTTGTAACCCTGATAGGCCAAATACATCGACAGCGGCGTTTTGGACGTACGCGACACGCCCAGCAGCACGATATCGGCCCCCGAAAGGTCGTCGCAACCGCGTCCATCATCGTGCTCAACGAAATACTCCATAGCCTCAATGCGGTGGAAATAGCGGTCATCCGTTTTATGAATAACGCCCGCAACGCCCTTGGGCGGCACACCGATGAGCGACGAGAGCACGGCAAGGGTCGGACCGATCAGGTCGACAGAGCGAATATGCAGCATACCCAGGTAATCGAGCACGCGGGCGCGAAGCGCCGGATCGACGATAGTGTGGAACACGGCGATATCACGATGGTCCGCATCGACGCGCGGGCCCACAAACGACTTGACCTGCTCCACCGAGTTCACTTTGGGCAAGCGCAAGAGACGAAAAGCCCCTTCATCAAATTGCCCGGACGCCGCAAGCACCACCTCACAAGCGGTATCACCGAGCGAGTCGGAGATAACGATAACGGTGGGACGAGCGGTGACCGGGCAATCCATGCGGGGCTCCTTTTGCGCTTATGCGCAGGCTGGCTTACTTTTTGCGGGCAAGCTCACCGATGTTGGCGATGCCAGAGAAAACGGCCTCGAAGCGGTTGAGCAGCTTAAGGCGATTATCGCGGAGCTGCTCGTCCTTGTCCATGACCATAACCTCGTCGAAGAAGCGGTCGATGGGGGCACGCAGGGCGGCAAGGGCGGCAAATGCGGCCGGGTAATCCTCGGCAGCAAGGGCGCCATCGACAGCGATCTGAGCAGCCTCGGAGGCATCGGCGAGCGCGAGCTCGGCCTCACCCATCAGACTGCGATCGTACTCCATACCCAGCTCGGGCTTGGAGATGTGCGCGGCGCGGGCATAGGCAGTAGCCAGGTTGTCGAAGGTCTCGGCATCGTTCTTACGAGCCTCGTCGAGCGCGGCGCAGCGGGCGAAGAAGACGGACGGAGCGATGATGTGCACCGCGGAGACGGCGGCGACGGTATCCGCCGGAATCTTCTCGTCGCGGGCCATGCTCACCAGACGGCCGTGGAAGAATTCACGGACCTGCTGGGCGACCTCGGCGGCGTCGAACTCGATGCCCTGCTCGCTATAGAGCTCAAGGGCAAAGTCGATGAGCGTCGTGGGGTCGATCGGCAGACGATCGCGCAGGATGTTGATAATGCCGATAGCGGCGCGACGCAGCGCGTACGGGTCGGAAGAGCCGGTCGGGGGCTCACCGATGGCAAAGATACCGGCAATGGTATCGAGCTTGTCGGCACAGGCCACGATGCAGCCAGCGGTGCCCTCGGGCAGCTCATCGCCGGCAAAGCGGGGACGATAGTGATCGCGAATGGCGTGGGCGACCTCGTCGTTCTCCCCCATCGCAGTTGCGTAATAGCCACCCATCACGCCCTGCTGGCTCGTGAACTCGACGACGGCGTTGGAAACCAGGTCGGCCTTGCACAGGTGCGCGGCGCGAGCGGCATCGGCAGCGAGGTGGGCGCCCAGATGGGCCTCGCGGGCAATAGCGAGCGCGAGCTGCTCAATGCGCTCGGACTTGGCGAGCACGCTGCCGAGCTTCTCCTGGAAGGCAACCTTGGCCAGACGCTCACGGAACTCGTCGAGGGAGATCTTCAGGTCCTCCTCGTAGAAGAACTTGGCGTCGTCCAGACGGGCGCGCACGACGCGCTCGTTGCCGTCGATCACACGCTCGGCATTCTCGGGCTTGCTGTTGGAGACGACCACGAACTCACGCGTGAGCTTGCCCTCGCCGTCATAGATCGGGAAGTAGCGCTGGTTGGTGAGCATGGACTCGCAGATGATCTCGTGCGGGACCTTGAGGAACTCCTCGTCGAAGATACCGACGAGCACCGTCGGCCACTCGCAGAGGTTAATGACCTCCTCGAAGACCTTCTTGGGCGTATCGACATGGCAGCCAGGGCGAGCGGCCTCGACCTCGGCAATACCGGCAAGGATGGCCTCACGACGACGCTCGGCAGAGAGCACGCCGGCGTCCTCGAGCACCTGCTCGTAGACGGCGGGGCTGGCGACAACATGGTCACCGGCGCCCAGCACGCGATGTCCGCGCGTGGTATTGCCGCTCGTCACATCGGCAAACGTCACGGGCACAACGTCCTCGCCCAGAAGGCAGCAGATCCAACGGACCGGACGCACAAACGTAGCGTGCTCGTGGCCCCAGCGCTGGCTGCGGTAGTTGGGCCACTGCAGGCCTGCGATCGTCTTCTCGCACAGGGCCGTCAGAATAGGGGTAGCCGGCACGGAGGGAATGTTCTTCTCGGCGAATACGTACTCGCGACCGTCGGTATCCTCACGACGGATCAGGTCCTCGGCAGCCACACCGCACTTGCGGGCGAAGCCCTGGGCGGCCTTGGTGGCGTTGCCGTCGGCATCGAAGGCAATGTTTGCCGCAGGGCCGCGCTTGACCTCGTGGACCTCATCGGTCGCGGTGGCGACGTTGGTCACGAGCGCAGCCAGACGACGCGGGCTCGAGATCACGCGGACCTCGCCATGGGCCAGGCCGGCCTCGTCGAGGCCCTTGGCGATCATATCGCCAAGCTGCTTGACGGCATTGTTCAGCGGTGCGGAGGGCATTTCCTCCGTACCGATCTCAAACAGGAAATCCTTAGCGTCTGCCATGGCTTACGCCACCTCGCCTTCCTGGTCGGCATTCTCGTTAACTCCGGCGACCTCGGCCATATAGGCCTCGCAGCACGCCTTGGCGACGGCGCGGACGCGCAGGATGTAGTTGGCACGCTCGACTGCGGACAGGGCGCCGCGGGCATCGAGCAGGTTGAAGGCATGGCTGCACTTCATGACGCAGTCATATGCGGGCAGCGGCAGCTTGCGCTCCAGACAGGAGTGGCACTCGGACTCGTAGTCGTCAAACTTCTGACGCATCATCTCGACGTTAGCGACCTCAAAATTGTAGGCGCTAAACTCGCGCTCGTTCTCCAGGAACACGTCACCGTAGGTCATGGGCGTGCCGTCGGGCAAATAGCTCCACACCAGGTCGTAGACGGAGTTGACGCCCTGGGCGTACATGGCGATGCGCTCCAGGCCATAGGTGATCTCGACGGGCACGGGGTCGACCTCGATGCCGCCCACCTGCTGGAAGTACGTAAACTGCGTGACCTCCATGCCATTGAGCCAGACCTCCCAGCCAAGGCCCCAGGCGCCGAGCGTCGGGCTCTCCCAGTCGTCCTCGACAAAACGAACGTCATGGTCGTTGGGGTCCAGGCCAATGGCGGCAAGAGACCCCAGGTAAAGCTCCTGGGCGTTGACCGGCGAGGGCTTGATGAGCACCTGGAACTGATAGTAGTGCTGCATGCGGTTGGGGTTCTCGCCGTAGCGACCGTCGGCGGGACGGCGGCAGGGCTGCGCATAGCAGGTGCGCCACTCGGCGGGACCGAGCGAGCGCAGCGTGGTCGCGGTATGGAAGGTACCGGCACCGACCTCGGAGTCGTAGGGCTGCATAATGACGCAGCCCTGCTCGCCCCAGTACTGCTGGAGGCGCAGGATGATGTCTTGGAAGGAAAGCGATGAAGCGTTCATGCCTCTAATATCCCCTCGTCGAAACGATTACACGGTTAGGTACTGTACTATAGCGGTTTTTAGTCGATAGCGCCCAGACGGTTGAGCGGCCAGTAACGCACGAGCGCCACGGCGATCAGGTCCGAACGGTCGACCGGGCCAAAGTAGCGTGAGTCGGCTGAGTTCTCGCGGTTGTCGCCCATCACCCACACGCACCCGTCAGGGACGATGTAGGGATAGCTCACCTGAGCACCAGGCGCCTGGACCGACAGTGGCCAGCTCATGCCCGTCGTATAGTCCTCGTCGAGCGCTTGGCCGTCAACGACCACCTTGCCGTCCTGCAGGTTGACCGTCTGGCCGGCCGTAGCGATGACCCGCTTGACGAGCACATCGTGCTCAGAGGTGCCATCGGGGTTGTGGAACACCACAATATCGCCCTGTTTGACAGGCTGGCCGAGCTCAAGCGTCACCTTTTGCGCCAGGATCTGGTCGCCAATCTCAATCGTGGACTCCATGGAACCGGTGGGCACCACAAAGGGCTCGACCACAAACGAGCGAATCAAGAAGGTGGCGACGAGCGCAATCGCGACGACCACGACCCACTCAAACGCACCCTTTAGTATGGAATGCTGCGACGGAACCATTCTCACTCCTCGCTCTGCGAATACGAAGCGTCCAAAATCTCCTGCGCGTACGCACGCTCCTGGGGCGTAAGCCGCGCCGTCTCGATCAGATCGGGACGCCAGCGACAGGTGCGCTCGATGGCGTTCTTGCGGCGCCAGGCGTCAACCTTGGCGTGGTCACCACTTACAAGCACGGGAGGCACGCCCTCGCCGTTAAACTCGGCAGGACGGGTGTACTGCGCGTACTCGAGCAGCCCACCGTCCTCGGCGGTCGAGAATGATTCGTCAACGTTGCTCATCTCATCTCCCAGAGCACCGGGGATCAGACGCACGACGGCGTCAGCAACGACCATAGCAGGCAGCTCGCCGCCCGTGAGCACATAGTCGCCGATCGACAGGCGCTCGTCGGCATAGGCATACGCGCGCTCATCGACACCCTCGTAACGGCTGCACACAAACAACAGGCGCTCGCTTTGGAGCAGGCGCTCGGCTACATGCTGCGTAAAAGGCTCACCGCAGGGCGTAAAGAACACCACGGTGGGCTTGGGGCCCTCAGAGCTAATGGCCTCGATGGCCTCGGCAATAGGCTCGACCTTCATGAGCATGCCCTGACCGCCGCCGTACGGCTCGTCATCGACGGTACGATGGCGATCGTGCGTCCAGTCGCGCAGGTTATACGCCTTAAAATCAAAAAGGCCGGCCTTGCGGGCACGGCCCAAAATCGATGTGGACATGACAGGCTCAAACATCTCGGGAAAGACCGAAAGGGTCTCGATCAGCATGTTGTCCTCCCTACTTGTCCATATCGATCAAGCCGTCCATAACGTGGACGGATATTGCTCCCCTATCGGGAAGATCGAGCACAACTTGCTCGATCACGGGAATCAGCACCTCGCCATACCGATCACCCTCGACAACCCAAACGTCGTTGGCGGGCGTCGACATAATCTCAACGATCGTTCCGAGCGACCCAAAGCGCTCGTCAACCACCTCACGACCCATAAGGTCGGTATAGGCGGCATCGAGTGAATCGAGCTCAAAGTCATCACGGTTCGCCAGAACGAAACAACCCGTGATGCCCTCGGCGGCCGTCAAGTCGTCAATGCCCTCAAACGAAACCAGATCGCCATCGCCCGTATCGGTAACGGATGTAACCGTGCAAAAGCGGTCACGCTTGAGCGCCGGTGGCGTCAGGGCGACACGCATACCCGGCTCCAATACAGAAGGAAGCCCCCGCAGCGGCTGCGCGAGGACCTCCCCCTTCCTTCCATGCGGCTTAACCACACGGGCGATGTTTTTGTACTGGGACCTCAAGGTCCTAGCCCAGAACCTCTACCTCGACGGAAGTGTCGAGGCGAGCGGCCAGTGCACGGGCGAGCGTGCGAATGGCCTTGATGGTACGGCCGCGACGGCCAATGACCTTAGCTACGTCATCCTCGGCAACCGAAACCTCAATAGTTGAGGCATCGTCACCATCGATAACTTCCAGGCTCACGGAATCCGGGTCGTCGACGATCTGAACAACGAGATATTCGACGAGATCGGCGATGCGATCTGAGAGCATTGCCTCACCCTCGAGCTGTGCAGCGTCAACCTCAGGCACGATTTACTCCTCGGCGCCCTCAGCGGCCTCAGCGGCCTCAGCGGCAGCCTTAGCGGCCTCGGCCTCTTTGGCGAGCTGCTTCTTGGACTTCTTGACGACGGTCTCGGTCTTCTCGCCCTCGTTGGCGGCCTTGACCAGGGCAGCGACAGCGTCGGTGAGCTGAGCGCCCTTGGACTGCCAGTCAGCAATCTTCTCGAGATCGAGGTTGATGGTCTTGGGGGCGGTCATCGGATTGTAGCGGCCAACCTCCTCGATGATACGACCGTCACGCGGGGCGCGGGAATCGGCGACGACGACACGGTAGTACGGACGCTTCTTAGCGCCGTGACGAGCAAGGCGAATCTTGACTGCCAAAGGAAACTCCTCCAACCAAGCAGCTTTAGGCTGCAACTACAAACAAACAGTTGAACATAATACGCCATCGACGCGGGCAGGTGAAGTCCGTGAGACCAACTTCTTCGGTGTAGTCGAAGGCAAATCCATATCTTAGACAAGAATTCGGGATTTGCAAGCACATCCACGCACCCCACATGAGCTGCGCGGTATACTCATGCCATGAAAAGATGCGAACATACATACGGTTATGAGGATACTGCGGGCGTCACGCCGCCGCCCTGGACGGGTCCGGCGGTGGGTCTGATGGATCTCGATGCGTTTTTTGCGAGTGTGGAGATGCTCGATCATCCCGAGTGGCGCGGCAAGCCGCTTATCGTGGGCGGAGACGCCGAATCGCGCGGCGTCGTCTCCACCTGCTCATACGAGGCACGCCGCTTTGGCGTGCACTCCGCCATGCCCTCGGCCGAGGCGCGCCGCCTATGTCCGCAGGCCATTTGGACACACGGGCATTTCGATCGCTACCACGAGGTCAGCGCACAGGTCATGAATATTCTTGCCGACGAGACACCACGCGTTGAGCGCGTGTCCATCGACGAGGCCTTTATCGACATCACGCCGGGCCGCTTTGCGCCCGAGGACCCACTGCTCGTCGTACGACGCATCAGCGATCGCGTGGCGGCACTGGGGGTGACCTGCTCCATCGGCGTCGGTTGCAACAAAACGGTAGCCAAGATTGCAAGCGAGCGAGACAAGCCGTTTGGGCTTACGGTCGTACGCCCGGGAACTGAGCAGCGTTTTCTGGCACCGTTACCTGTTTCTGCCATGAGCGGTATCGGGCGCTCGGCCGAGGAGCGGCTGCGCCGCATGCGGATTTACACGCTGGGCGAGCTGTCGCGCGCACCGGAATCCACACTGTCTGCGATTTTTGGCGTTAACGGCGAGCGCATGCGCCAGCGTGCGTTGGGGCTCGAGGTTTCCGAAGTCACGAGCCTCGATGAAGAGCGTGAGGTCAAGTCGGTAAGCAATGAGCGCACCTTTGCGAAAGATTTGACCGAGCGCGGGGACATCGAAGCGGCAATTGCACTATTGGGCGAATCCGTCGGACGTCGCCTGCGCCGCCAGGGACTTACCGGCGCCACGGTGACGCTCAAACTTAAGTACTCGTACGGCAGCGGTCGCTCGGCACAGCGACGACTCCCCCATCCCACCGACGACGAGAACATCTTTGTGGCGGTAGCGATCGAATTGCTCGACAACATCTGGCAGGAAGGAATGCATGTACGCCTTGCCGGCATAGGCATGAGTGACTTCAATCATCAAGGCGGCATACAGACCGACCTGTTTTGCGAAGTCGACGACCGCGGAGCCCAATCCAGCGACCGCCGTGACCTCTCCGTCGCCATCGACGCAGTCCGAGACAAGTTCGGCGACACCGCCCTATCCTTCGGCCGCCAATCACGCTTCTCCTCCCACTAAGTAGCTAATTTGGGACGGGGCTTTTTTAGCTACTTTAGATTGTCAGGGTAGTACGGGGTAGCTAATTTGGGACGGGGCTTTTTTAGCTAATTTGGGACGGGGCTTTTTAGCTACCCTTCAGCTGGCAGCGAATCACCCGGGGCCGGAATAAAACTCAACCGATTTGTAGGGTTAGCTAAAATAGCCCCGTCCCAAATTAGCTACCCAACCCATACCTGACGCGGTCGCAACACAGACCTCGTCCAAAATGAGCTATTTTTTGACTTTGACCTTTTGTATGGTGCAGTGTCCAATGCCCGTAAGACGGACGATCTGTTTAATCGAAAAGCCCTCGCTCTTCAAAGTACGAATGCAGGCATCGCGCGCCCCCTTTGGCAAAGCCTTAAGGTGATGAGGCTCGTACGGCTTAAGAAGCGCCTGCGCAAACTCCAGCGCATCTGTGTCGCTCACATGAGCGCCGTCACGGAAGCAATAGCGATTGGGCTCACCCGAGGTGCTGAAGGCAAAAAATCTCTGAGAGTCACCGAGCAACCCAAGAACGCAATCCGTTTTGCAGATACCCGGATATCCCATATACTCGCGAAAGCTGCTCCATCGATACAGCGAAGCGGTCCCAATCCTCGCCTTCGCGGGATTGTCGTGAATGTATCTCACGCAGTTGAGCAGCTGATCATCATCGAGGATCGGCACACTCTTAAATCGATCCTGGAAAACAGGCCCCTTCCTGCCTGTCTTTGAGTTGAAATACATGGCATACGCCGTCGTAATCGAATGCATGCAATCGCTCAGATGAACATGCTCGTCGTCAAGCAGAAGATGAATATGGTTATCCATAAGGCACCACGCGATGACATCCACTTTAAACTTCTGGCATTTCGAAGCAATCAGCCGAATCAGATAGAGCCGATCTTCGTCATCCTCAAATATGAGTTGGTCGGCACATCCCTTTTGGACGACATGGTAAAAACCATATACAGAGATTTCTCGCGCAGTCCGAGTCATACGCATCCCCTCCTCTACAGATAACAATTACGTTACCCGAGCCAGAGTAGAAAAAAACGTACTGGGAGCTATAAATCGCGATGTTCGGCGAACGGTAGGTAGTAGCTAAAAAAGCCCCGTCCCAAATTAGCTACTTTTGGGCAAAAAGAAAGCCGGGCGGCCGCGGAAAAACGCGACTGCCCGGCGAAATACTTGAGGGTAGCTAAAAAAGCCCCGTCCCAAATGAGCTACTAGAGGAGGTCCAGGGAGAGCTGGGGAGCGTCGCCCCAGAGCTTTTCGAGGCGGTAGAACTCACGCGCCTCGGGAGTGAAGACGTGGACGACAACCGAACCGTAGTCCATGAGCATCCAGGTCTTCTGCTCGCGGCCCTCAATGGAAAACGGGTGCTCGCCGCAAGCCTCGGCGACTTTCTCCTCAATCTCGTCGACGATGGAATCAACCTGGCGGTTGTTGGTGCCGGTAGCAAGGACAAAGTAGTCGCACACATCGGAAAGCTCAGTCAGGTCGAGCACCTGAACGTCCTCGCCTTTCTTGTCGTAGGCGGCCTGCGCGGCAGCGCGGGCGACATCCTCGGCGGCGACACCGCTGGCGGAGAGCGTCGCGGCGGTGCGGTCGGACGTGGCAACGAAGCTCTTGTGCTCCACACCTTCAAGAATCTGCTCGTCAGTCATGGTCTCATCGGCCATGGAATACCTCTTTCTAGACGCACCCGAACTAGCGCAGCTGGGCGTAATGGTTGTAAATCGTAATAGCCGTGGGATAAAGATAGCGCCCGGACTGGATCACATAGACCAGACCCTGCGCAAAACAGGAGAAGAACAACTCGTCGAGCGAGGACTTCCCCACCATCTTGCGCAGCGCATGGGCATAATCGCCGTGGCGGTTGGGTTCGATGGCATCGGCCACAAAGACCACCATATCGAACGGCGTCATGTCGCAAGCGCCCACGGTGTGACGGTCGACAGCCTGAAAGACCGCCGGCGACAGCTCGGGAAAAAGCTGCGGAAGCTCATAGGCGGCAACCGGGCCATGCAAAAGCGGCGTCGCGGCAGACGGAGAGCCGGCAATCTTAATGCCATAATGCAGAGCGCGCGTGACCAGCTCGTCGTCGGAGAGCACTTTGTCCCAGTCATGGATCAGGCCGGCGGCAGCAGCATCAAAGCGGTCGACGCCGTATACCTCGGCTAGGTGCAGCGCCGTCTCGGCAACCCCGAGCGAATGCACGTAACGCTTACGCTTATCCTTCATGCGCACATCGAGCAACTCGTGGATACGCGTCAAGAGCGCGCGCTCGTCGCCCTCAAACTGATCTTCTACCGACAACGTTTCCCCCCGTCAATCAAAATCGTCTTGCCCAAGATCGGCATACAGGCCGCGTTTACGGATATAGCCGAGCACGGACTCGCTCGTAAGATAGCGCACGCTCATGCCGCGGGCAACCCGCTTGCGAATGTTGGTCGAGCTAATCGCCAGCGCCGGAATCTGAATATAGCGCACATCGAAGGGTAGCCCCGATTCCTTAATCCTCGACCGGGCCGTATCGATGTCAAAGCCGGGGCGTGTCGCAGCGATAAAGGTTGCCAGTTCGGCAATCTCGTGAGCATTGTGCCAGGTCACAATATCGATAATCGCATCGGCACCCGTGATAAAGTAAAGCTTCACCTGTGACGGGTAAAACTCGCGAAGGGCACGCAGCGTATCGGCTGTATAGGTGACACCGGCACGATCGATCTCGAAGCGGCTTGCCAAAAAGGCCGGGTTCGCGGCAGTCGCGAGGACCGTCATGGCATAACGGTCCTCAGCAGGCGTCACCGGTTTGTCGAGCTTAAAGGCAGGAGAGCCGGCCGGCATAAAAAGCACGGCGTCCAAGTCGAGCGACTCGCGAGCCTGCTCGGCGGTAACCAAGTGCCCGTAATGAATCGGGTCAAAGGTGCCGCCCATAATGCCAAGCCGAAACTCGTGCCCATCCTTGATGGGCAGCTCAGGCAATCCGATTCCACCGCGCAGCGACATGGCTTACTCGCCCTCCGGGGTCTCAATAACGTCGACATCGGTAGCGCCTTCGGAGCCCTCGGTGACATGAGCCACGTCCGCATCCTCGGCCGCTACGTCAATAACCTCAACGCCAGCATCCTCGAGCTCGTCCTCGAACTCCAAGAAGTCCTCGGCGCCCTCAAAGTCAAAGGCGCGCTGGCAAATGCGAACCTCGTCGCCCGCACGGCAGCCGGCCTTCTCGAGCGCGTCGTCGACACCCATGCGCGCAAACTTATGCTGCAGGTAGATGACAGCTTCCTCGTTTTCCCAGTCGGTTTGGATGACCATGCGTTCGATCGCGCGACCAACCACGCGGAAAGCACCGGGCTCTTCCTCAACAATGCGGAAGCGCTTCTCGCGCTGCAGACGGCGACGCTCCCACTCCTCATCGCGCAAATCGACCGGCTCATCGGAAACCGCAAGCTCCGCGCGGAGCTTAGCCACCTGCTCGCCCACGGCAAGCATCAGGGTGTTGAGGCCGGCACCCGTAACGGCGGAAACGGCAAAAAACATGTGGCCGTCGTCGAGCGCCGCGCGCTTAAGGTCGGCAATCTTGTCAGCCGTGCCCGGCGCATCGCACTTGTTGGCGACGACGATCTGCGGGCGCTCCGAGAGCTCGGCACCATACTGCTCGAGCTCACGGTTAATGATGTGATAGTCCTCAACCGGATCGCGATCCTCAAAACCGCCCGTCATATCGACAACGTGCATGATCAAAGCAGTGCGCTCAATATGGCGCAGGAACTGGTGACCCAGGCCCTTGCCTTCACTCGCACCCTCGATGAGTCCGGGGACGTCGGCAACGACGTAAGAATATTCGCCGGCACGCACCATGCCCAGATTGGGCACGAGCGTGGTAAACGGGTAGTCGGCGATCTTAGGACGGGCGGCACTCATACGCGCGATGAGCGAGGACTTGCCCACCGAGGGAAAGCCCACGAGCGCGGCATCGGCCATAAGCTTCATCTCGAGCTCGATCCAGTGCTCCTCGGCAGGCTCACCCAGCTGGGCAAACGCGGGCGCGCGGCGCACCGACGTCACAAAGTGGGTGTTGCCCAGACCGCCGGCCCCACCGGGCGCCACGACAACGCGCTCGCCGTCGTGCACCAGGTCGGCAATCTCGAACATCGGGGTCTGCGTCTCGGGATCGAGCTCGCGGACTACGGTGCCCATGGGAACTTTCAAAATCAGGTCCTCGCCGCTCTTGCCATTGCGACGGGCGCCCTGGCCGTGCGTGCCGCGCTCGGCACGGAAGTGATGCTTAAAGCGGTAATCGATCAGCGAGGACAGCTGAGCATCGGCCTGGATGACGACATTGCCGCCACGACCGCCGTCGCCGCCATCGGGGCCGCCCTTGGGAACAAATGCCTCGCGCCTAAACGACATGCATCCGGCTCCGCCGTCGCCGCCGCAAACGTTAATGCGGCTGATATCGGTGAACTGTGACAACAGAATCGCCTCCTACAAAAAAGAGGGAGACCCTTGAATCCTAAAACTCAAGTGCCTCCCACATATGTGCTCTATGAAGGGTGAATTACGCGTTCGCGAGCGGGCGCACGCTGACCCTGTGCTTGATACCCTTGTGGAACTCAACGGTACCGTCGACCAGCGCGAACAGCGTGTCGTCCTTGCCACGGCCAACGTTCGCACCCGGGTGGATGTGCGTGCCATGCTGACGGACGAGAATCGTGCCCGTGGTTACCGTCTGGCCGGCGAAGCGCTTCGTGCCAAGGCGCTGACCGCGGGAGTCACGGCCATTACGGGAGGAACCGAGTCCTTTTTTGTGTGCCATTGTGTATACCTACTCTTTCGTTACGAGTGTAATCTACTCGGCGACGGGAGCCTCGGCAACAGCCTCAGCCTCTGCCTTGACAGCCTTCTTGGCGCGGGAGGTAGCCTGAACCTTCACGATCTTCAGCTTGGTGAGCTGCTGACGGTGACCCTTCAGACGACGATAGCGCTTACGCTTGTGGAACTTGAAGACCAGCTGTTTCTCGCCCTTGAACTGCTCAACGATCTGAGCGGTAACCTTGGCCTTGGCCAGCTTGTCGGGATCGGTGACGATCTTCTTACCATCGTTGAGGAAGATGACCGGCAGGGTGACCTTGTCGCCCTCATTGCCCTCGATCTTCTCGACGGTGATGACATCGTCGGTGGCGACCTTGTACTGCTTGCCGCCCGTGTTAACGATTGCGTACATGTTTACTTGCCCTTCATGCATCAGTTAGTGCAACAGCCGAATATAGTAGCAGGCGATAATACCCCCGTCAACGAGTATGTGGAGCAAATCCACAAGTTCGCACAGGTATGGGGCTGACGAGTCGGCCCTCGTCGTCTTCGCATGCTTGATTCTGACGCTCGACATCGTAGGAGCAGATGGTCACGAGGTCTTGCATACCGGTGGAAACAATAGGTGCATCGACGCCCGGGGTCAAGCCCTGCAACAAAACATCAGCAGCAGAAAGCAAAATCTCCGGACGCATGGAGCCCTCGTTGTCGGCATGGGTATCGAGTATGAGCACCAGATGGTCCGGGCGCTCCCCCGCCTTAAGCTCGTAGCCCACGAGCGTATGGTCCAAGTCCAGGCGCTTGCTCTTTTTGCCGCGCGCATAATCGATGCCGTGGGCCGCACGCAACGTGTCAATCGCGGCGCGCACCTCATCGGCGCTCACGGGTGACTCAGGGTCCAGGTGCAGGTCGATGCGGTACGACAGGCGCTTGAGTTGCGCCGTCAGCGCCGGCGTGCGCACGTCGATGTAGGCGGCCTCGATGGGCGCCAAATCGGCCGGAGATGCCGCAGCCAGGCGCCCAAAGGCCTCGTCGAGCGCGACGAACTCGGTCATAAACAGGTCATACCACTCGCAGGTCGACGACGTGCCCACGGGCAGCGCCGAGGAAAAACCCACGCGCATGTGCGGCGAGAAACCCTGCGTGACGGCATAAGGCAGGCCCGCGCGACGCACGATGCGTTCAATGGTATGAATCAGTTCCAGGTGGCCCAGGTACTTGAGACGATCGCGCTTGCCGTAGCGAACGCGCAGCCTAAAGAGCGTGGGGTTGTCGGTCAAGCGCTCACTCATGCGCGATCACCCACCAATACGTTCTTGGCGTGGAGCGTGGGGCAGATTCCGCAGCCGGTGCACGACGCGCGGGTGCAGTCGGGCGTCGTGACACCCTCCAGCGAGCGACGGTACTCGCGCTCGAGGAAGCCGCGCGAGCAACCGGGGCTCACGTGCTCCCAGGGCAGGTGCCAGTCCAGCTCGTAGGGCAGGTGCACGAGCTCGTTGAGGTCGATGCCGTTTTTGGCCGCGGCCTCCTTCCAGTTATCGAGCGAAAAATGCTCCACCCAGGCGTCAAAACGCGAACCGGCACGCCAGGCATCGATGATGACCGGCGTCATGTCGCGGCCTGCACGAGACAGCGCCGCCTCGATAAGCGAGGTCTCGGCATCGTGGTAGTGCACGCGGACCGCACGGTTGCGAACGCTCGTAATGAGGAGCTTCTGGCGGCGTTTGACGTCGTCGTAATCGAGCTGCGGGCACCATTGGAAAGGCGTGGAGGCCTTGGGGATAAACACCGACACCGAGATGGACACCGAGATGGAGCCGCGGCGCGCCTTGGGTACCACGGAGCGGCCGAGCTCCAGCACGTGATCGGCCAGGTTGGCGATGGCCACGATATCCTCATCGCGCTCACCGGGAAGACCCATCATAAAGTAGAGCTTCATGCGGTTCCAGCCGGCCTCGAAGGCCGCCTTGGCCGCGCGGTCCACGTCCTCCTCGGTCACGTTCTTGTTGATGATGTCGCGCATGCGCTGGCTACCGGCCTCGGGGGCAAACGTCAGGCCGCCCTTCTTTTCGCCGGCGACCGACTCGGCCATATCCACGCCAAACGAATCCAGGCGCTGCGAGGGAATGGACACGCGAATGCCCGTATCTTCCAGGCGGCGGTTGAGCCTGCCAAGCACGTCGCGGATGCAGGAGTGGTCGGTGGTCGAAAGCGAGGTGAGCGACACCTCGTCATAGCCGGTCTTTTCCAGGCCCTGGATCACCGAGGACACGATCTGGTCTGCCGAGCGCTCGCGCACCGGGCGATACGTCATGCCGGCCTGGCAAAAACGGCAACCGCGAGCGCAGCCGCGCAGGATCTCGATAGACAGGCGATCGTGAACGAGCTGCGCATAGGGCACGCACGACTGCGACAATGGATTGGTAGCGCCAAAGTCCTCGACGACGCGCTTGTAGACCACCGGCGGGACGTCCTTACCCTCGCGCGGCACGGTGTAGCCGTGCGGTGAGCAGGGTTCGTCATAGCGCACCTCGTACAGCGAGGGCACATAGGTACCGGAGACGGTCGCGAGCCGCTCGACAATCTGGGCGCGCGGGACACCCTCGTCACGCAGGCGGCGATGCAGGTGGCAGATCTCGAGCAGCGACTCCTCACCCTCGCCAATCAGGATGGCATCGAAGAAGGCCGCATACGGCTCGGGGTTATAAACCGAAGGTCCGCCGGCGACGATGATGGGATCGTCCTCGGTGCGGTCGGCCGCCAGCAGCGGAATGCCGGCGAGGTCGAGCGCCTCGAGAAAGTTCGTCACAGCCATCTCGTGCGGCACATGCATACCGACGATATCAAACGAAGCCACGGGCGCTGCGCCCTCGAGCGACAGCAGCGGGATACCGGCCTCGCGCATGGCATCGCCCATATCGGGCCACGGCACATAACCGCGCTCACAGGAGATGCCCTCGGCCTGGTTAAGGATGTTGTACAGGATGGCGATACCCTGGTTGGGCAGGCCGACCTCGTACACGTCCGGGTAAATCATGCAGCAACGATAGTCGGCATCGGCCTTGGAGAGCGTACCCCACTCGTGGTCGATATAGCGACTCGGCTTTTCGACCTTCGCGAGCAGCGGCTCGATCAAATGAAAACAGTCTTGGTATGGAACGCGCAAAAGAAACCCCTAAGCAGCGAGATCGGATGCATCCTCAAAAGGATTCATGGGACGGGTAGCGCCGGCAACCGTGGTCACCAGGTCGCGGACGCGTGAGAACGTGGCGGCAACCACCTCGTTGGCACGGCTGTAGTCAATATCGCGCTCGTAGAGAGACACGAGCGCACGACCCATGCCATAGGTGCCGACGGCGGCGGAGAGTGCCTTGACGGCAAACCCAATATGCGGCGTCTGCTTTACCAGGGCGCGAGTGACGGCGCGCATTACCAAGCCGCCGGCAAGCACGCCCGCGACCTCATAGCCGCGCTCGGGCTTAATGCCGCGCCCAAAGATAGCCGCAAGCTCAAAGAGCATGCCAACCTGCGCCAGCGCCATAACGGGATAATCGGCCCCCGGCAAAAACACCAGCGCGCCCGTCGCCATATTGGTAAGCGCGCACGAGGTGATGATGCGGTTGGCGGCGGCAATGCGCATAAAGGCAAAGTTCGCCGCAAAGGCCGTCTCCTTTTCCGTACGGTCCAGGATCCAGCGGGCGAGTGTCTCGAGCAGATACGTCTTATCGGTGGCCGCTACCACGCCGAGCATGGGCGTGGACTCCTGGATAAAAGGCACCTCGACAGCGGACTCGGCCAGCACGCACACGGGCGCGCCGGCAATGACGAGCTCCTGCACGGCGCTCTCCAGGCGGTCGGAACCGCACGAAAGCACCAGCACCACGTCGGTATCGGTCTTGGGGACGATACGCTCCTCCCCCAGACGCTCAACGCGGACAATGCCCGAGGTCGTCTGCGGCACAAAGGCATCGCGCACCGTCTCGACCAAAAAACGCGAGGCGGTCGAATCCAGGTAGACCGAAACGCGCACCGGCGTATCGGAATCCCTCTTGGTGGTCGCGCCCATTTTAAAAGCGCGGGTCAGCTTTTCCACGGGAATCTTCATGGCAAACCCCTCCAGCGGTTACGCGGCGCCCGAACGATGCCGCCATATGGATTGTACGATACCCACCGTCAACAACTGGATCATCATCGACGACGAACCAAAGCTAATGAACGGCAGCGGAATACCGGTAATCGGCATCATGCCAATGCACATGCCGATGTTCTCGAACGTCTGAAATGCCCACATGCCGACAATACCCACGCATGACAAGCGTAGAAACAGAGACTCGCACTTAAAGGCGACGCGAATCGTCGAGAAGATGAGCAGTACGTACAGGCACAGCAACAAAAAGGAACCGCAGAAGCCGAACGTCTCTGACAAAAAGGCAAAGACGAAGTCGGTATGGAACTCGGGCAGGAAGCCGCCGGCCGACTGCGTCGCATGCCCCAGGCCCTTACCAAAGAAACCGCCCGAGCCGACCGCGATCAACGACTGCTGCAGGTTGTACGCATCGTCCGAATCGGCGTTGTCGGGGTCGATAAAGACCGTCAGACGATTCATCTGGTACTGCTTAATGAGCACATCATGACCGAGCAGCGAATCGAAGACCGAATCGAGCGCCAGGACGAGCGCCACCAAACCCACGAGCAGAGCCAAAGTCGACAGCACCCATTCGCGGCGCGCACCGCTCATGCAGATGACGATGGCGCCCGACACCAGCACGACTAGACCCGAGCCCAAATCGCCCATGGCGACGACGGCCAAAAACGGAACGGACAGCATGCCGCAGAGCTTAATGTAGTCGCGAGCGGTATCGATGCGCCCGTTGTACTGCGAGCCAAGCGTGGCCATAAAGAAGATGGTGATGAGCTTGGCAAGCTCAACGGGCTGGAATGTTAAACCGATACCGGGAATCTTGATCCAACCCGTCATTCCCAAGCCGCCCGTGTAGGACAGACCCGGAATCTTAGGCGAGAAGATCACGATGAGATCGATGACGAGCAGGGCCGTCGAAAAGTTGGAAATGCCGCGCAGGTCGGTGCGCCAGACGAGCACCGCCAGCACCGCGCCAATACCGATACCCAGCAGGTGACGCGAAAACGAGGCGTCGGCTTTAAACTGCGAGGCGGACCAGATAATAATGGCGCCATAGGTGACGAGCGCCACAGTCGCCAACAGCACGCCGACGTGCACCTTTTGGCGAAACGTTCCGCGCGATGCGGAAATCTGCTTGTTGACGCGGTCCAGGCTGCTGCGAGAGCCGGTTTTGGTTGAGCGGAACAGGTCCGCCGGCGAAAAGTCCATCGCAACCTCCTATCGAACCGAGGAATCGCCCGTGGCCGTCGACGTGTCGGGCTCGTCATAAATCGCACCGAGGACATCGCGCACAACGTGCAGCGCGGTATCGGAGCCGCCACCGCCCTGTTCCAAGACAGTGGCGATCACGTACTTGGGGTCATCGGCCGGCGCGTAGGCGCAAAACCACGCGTAATCATCCTCGCCGCTCTTCTCGCCCGTGCCGGACTTGCCGTAGACCGTAGGGGTCAGGGAGTTAAAGTGCGCGGCGGTCGAAGTCGACGCCGAGTAAATCACATCGTGCATACCGTTGCGGACCAGCGCAAGATCGGCATCGTTGTTAATTTGAGCCTCAAGGCGCTTCTTTTTGCCCTTGCCGTTGTACTTGTAGGCATCGCCGTCGCCATCACGCGAGACAGCAGACAAGAACACATGCGGCACATACTGTTTGCCGCCGTTGGCAATACCCATGTAGGCGCAGGCCATCTGCAGCGGTGTCACCAGAATGTCGCCCTGGCCGATGGCGATGTTGGTCATATCGCCGGCATTCCACTTGCGGTCCTCGGCCGAGGCGTCGGTAAAGTACGACTCTTTCCACTCGGCATCGGGAATGCGGCCCGCACCCTCACTCGGCAGGTCGATGCCGCAGGTCTTGCCCAGGCCCCAACGGCGAAAGACCTCTTGCAGGCCTTCGGGATGCTGGTCGTTGTAGAAAAAGGCCTTGCCCATATCGTAGAACACGGGGTCGCAGGAGTTGGCGATACCGGACTGCAGCGTCATCGTGCCGTGGCCGGAGTGCAGCCAGCAGTACTTTCCCCAAGATTTGCCCAAGCCGGTCCAATATCCCGTGCAGTTGGTCGTTTGACTCGAAGTGTACGTGCCAAATTCGAGGCCAGCCAGCGCCGAGAGGGGTTTGATGGTCGAGGCGGACATGTACTGGCCGCTAATGGCGCGGTTGAGCAGCGGATGCGAGCCCTCGTCATCGTTAAGCTCGGTCCACACGTCATTGGAGACGCCGCCGATAAAGACAGAAGGATCAAACTTTGGTTCGCTTGCCATGCCCAAGATCTCGCCGTTGTTGGGGTCGAGGCACACCACGGCTCCGTTGCCGGCATTGCTATGGCCCGTAGTCTTGGCAAGCTCAATGGCATTCGCCAGAGCCGTCTCGCAGGCCTGTTGAATCTTAAGATCGAGCGTAAGCTTAATGTCAGAACCGGCCTTGGCGGGAACGGCGCCGGCTTGACCGATAACGTTACCCGAGGCGTCAACTTTCACGGTCTGCTCACCGCGAATGCCCTGCAGCAGATTTTCGTAGTAAATCTCTACGCCCGCCTGACCCACAATATCGCCCGATTGATACGAGATCTGGCCAGCCGCGCTTTCGTTGCCGTCCGACGACTTCTTGTTCTGCGCCTCGAGCTGCTCGGAGGTAATGGTGCCGGTATAGCCCAAAATATGGCAGGCGGTCTCGCCATACGGGTACTGGCGCTCGGTGCGCTCGGCGATCTTCACGCCGGGAAACTCACCGGCGTGCTCCTGAATGTAGGCGACGGTAGAGCGGCGCACGTCAGTCGCGATCGTATGCAGGCTCTGCGCGCCCTCGGAATTGTCCTGGATGTTGCGCAGCACCGCGACATACGGCATGCCGAGCACGTTGGCAAGATGACGCACCAGCACCTTGTCGTCGGCAAGATCGCGATAGGCGACGACGGCGAGCGAGGGGCGGTTTTGCACCAGTGCGACGCCGTTGCGGTCCAAGATGCGGCCACGCACGGCAGGCGTGGTAACGGTACGGGTCTGATTGCTCTTGGCCTGCTTGTCGTAGTAGTCCGACGAGACCATCTGCATGCCCCACAGCTTAACGGCAAGCGCGGCAAACATGGCACCCACACCCGTGGTGAGGATGGAAAAACGGCCCTTGAAGGCCGTGGCGGCCGTATTGCCCTCGCCCTCGGTGGCGCGCGGGGCCGTTCCGTGCTGTGTGTCGTAGGTAAAGCGGGAGTCGCCGCGGCGCATGATGACCAGCGCGACCACAATGGCCACGACCAGCGCGATACCGGCGACAACAACCGTCAACTGGGAAGACATCTTGAGGCCTCCCCTATTTGAGCTTACGGGTCTTGGGCTTAAAGCGCATACCCGTCTGACGCCCACCGCGCGCGGAGAACCCATAGCCAGACTGCGGAGCGGCGCCGGACATCAAAAACGGAATGGCAATCAAGCCCGTCAGGATCGAGGACGGCAGAGCGTGCCCAAAGATGGCCACCACAAAGCTCGTCTCCAGACCCATAAACAGCAAGATGATGCTGTAGACCACGTTGATGGCAAGCGCAAAGGCGCCCACGGTAATGCCGCGCGCGCCCGGCGAGCCGCCCGTCTGACCAGCCGCGCTGTGCACCAAAGCAAAACTGCCCACGGTCAGCAGCAGCGACATAACGCCCACCGGCACGGCGGCGGAAAGGTCGTAAAACAGACCGCTGCAAAAGCCGCACACGACGGCACGCGTAGGGTCGCTCGAAAACACGGCCAGGCACACCAAAATAATCATAAAGTTGACGCGGCCGCCCGCGATGGAGATTTGCGGTGCCAGTCCCGCCTGCAGCAGCACGCAGACGATAGCGGCGATTGCAAAGGCACGGGAGCCAGTCCCCTGCTCGTGTAGATCCATGGACATGCCTCCCTATTCGCTCGATCCAGAATCGGACGCTTCGGCCGTGTCGGAATCATCATCCGATTTCTCGTCCTTAGACTGAGTCGCAGCATCGCGCGACGAGCCCTGCGGGGCACTATTGGCCGAGCTCACATCATCGTCCGAAGCCGACTGCTCGTCGGTGAGCGAGGTAATGACGAGCACTTCCTCGTTATTTTCGGCCGTGGTCTGCGCACGCACCACAATGGTGTAGTACACGTCGTTAGCCGACTTCTCGACCGAAGACACGGTGCCAAGCGGCAGTCCCTTGGGGAACACGCCACCGATGCCCGAGGTCACGATGATATCGCCAACCTTAACATCGGAGTCGACGCTCACGTACTCAAGACGCAGCGTGCCATCGGGCTGGCCCTGTAGCATGCCTTGTGCGCGCGTGTCCTGCACCATGGCGGACACACCAGAGTTCTCGTCGCCAATCAGGCGCACGGTCGATGTCTTGGCCGAAACCTCGATAATCTGGCCGATGACGCCGGCCGAGCTCGTCACGGGCATGTTGATGGTAAGCCCGTCGGCAGAACCCTTATCGATGGTGACGGTCGACGTCCAGGCGTCACCCGAGGCTCCGACAATACGAGCCGCAGTGGACTTGAGGTTATAGGTCGACTGCAGGCCCACAAGACCCTCAAGGCGCTCAGCGGTCTTTTGGGCCTCGGAAAGCTCCGCGACCTTGGAAGTGAGGACCTCGTTTTGCTTTTTAAGGTCGTCGAGCGACTCCTGCGAAGCGGTGAGGTTGGAGAAAACGTTGCCGATGGCATTGAATGGCGCCGCCACCGCCGAGCCAACAAAACGCACCGGAGAGGTGATTGTCGTGACGCCCGAACGCACGGCATGTATCGGCCCGGCCTCGCCCTCTCGAATGTAAAACGTGAGCAGCAACACAGAAATCAGGCTGAAAACAATCAACGGGCGCATACCCGTTGATTGTCGTTTGGTATTCAGATTTGAAGAGAAACCCGAAGATCGTGCCAAATGGAATCCACCTTTTGGAAATTAAGCATTGGTCTGGACGAAACCGCCATCAAACGCGTTGGCCTCGAGCACGCGGGCGCAACCGTTTACGACGTTGTCGAGCGCCGTGGGGCTCACGTTGACCGAAACGCCTGTCTCATCGCGCAAGCGGACGTCGAGGCCGCGCAGCAGCGCACCGCCGCCGGTCAACAGAATGCCGTAGTACATAAGGTCCGAGGCAAGATCGGGCGGCGTGGCGTCGAGTGCGTCCTTGACGGCCTTGGCCATCTCGTCGAGCGGCTTATTGAGCGCACGACGAATCTCCTCGCTCTCGATGCGCACGGTCTTGGGCAGGCCCGTGATCACGTCGCGGCCATTGACCTCGACGTCGAGCTCGTCCTTGAGCGGCACGGCAGAGCCGACCTTAATCTTAATGTCCTCGGCCGTGCGCTCGCCGATGGCCAAATTGTAGGCATCGCGAACATGCGTGAGGATAGCCTGATCGAACTCGTCGCCGGCAATGCGGATGGACTGCGACACGACGATACCGCCCATGGCGATAACGGCAACCTCGGTGGTGCCGCCACCGATATCGATGACCATGGAGCCAGTCGGCTCCTCGACAGGCAAGTCAGCACCGATGGCGGCAGCCATGGGCTCCTCGATCAGATAGGCCTGGCGAGCGCCAGCCTGAATCGTAGCCTCGAACACGGCGCGCTTCTCGACCGACGTGACACCGGAGGGAACGCATACGACGACGCGCGGACGAGGGGTCCACGGATAGCGCTTCTCGGAAGCCTTATCGATAAAGTAGCGAAGCATGGCCTCGGTGACATCGAAGTCGGCGATAACGCCATCCTTGAGAGGACGCACGGCCACAATGTTGCCGGGCGTACGGCCAAGCATACGCTTGGCCTCGATACCGACTGCAAGAATGCGCTCATCGTTTTTGTCGATGGCGACGACGGAAGGCTCGCGAATGACGATGCCCTTGCCGCGCACAGAGACAAGCGTATTGGCGGTGCCGAGGTCGATGGCTAGATCGCCCGCATAGCTACCGAAGAACATGTCCATCAAAGAAAACA
Source organism: Collinsella sp. LCP19S3_D5 (assembly GCF_052121415.1). NCBI lineage: Bacteria > Bacillati > Actinomycetota > Coriobacteriia > Coriobacteriales > Coriobacteriaceae > Collinsella > Collinsella sp. LCP19S3_D5. Next base: position 33,135 of record NZ_JBQKEH010000001.1, on the reverse strand, counting down.
ACGCAACTCCTGATGTGTTGGATGATTGCTGGAAAACTACTAGCCCATCATACTAGCGCAAGCCCGGCACCTCACTTGCGGTGAAGCACCGGGCAGCGCCAAATCTCATAAGGTCACTACTGGTTGTCAGCGGCCGAGAAATCGATGTCGAGCGAAGATACCGCCCAGCCGATATGGTTATCGGTGCGCACGAATTTGACGGTATATTCCTGCTCGCCGCCCTTGGACAGCGAAGCCTTCACCTTCGCGGTGGTCTCGGTCATGGACTGATCCATGCCCTCGATGGAGACGGTGGCGCCCTGCGGGATCGAGGAGATAATCATCGCCTTGGCGTCCTCGGACAGGCTCGAGGCCAGGCAGGACTCGGCCTTAGCGGTATCACCGTCGCCAGCAGCCTGGAACAGATCGGTGATGACGGACTCCTGCGAGGGAATACCCATGCCGCGCGTGTAGGCAAAGCCCAAACCGCCCGCGGCAAGAACAATCAGCAGAAGCAAAACCAGGAAGACCTTGAGGCCCGTATGGCGATGGCGACGACGGACCTTGGCCTGCTTGCGGTCCTGACGATCCTGCTGGACCATCTCGGACTCGGACAGCGTAAAGAAGCCCGTGTCGGAGGGATCGGGCATAAACTGGCCAGTGGCACCCGTGGGATCGAGCGAATCGACAGCAGTCGTATCCATGGCGGGCGCCGGGGCCGTGGCCATGGCGGTCTGGGCCGAAAGCGCGGCAAGTGAATCGTGCACGCGGGCAAGCTCATCGGCCTGCTCGGGCGTGAGCTGATAGATGCCGTCGGCGGTGGCGGCATTAAAGGCATCGAGCGCCTCGGAAGGACGACCCGCGGCAGAAAGCGCCTCACCCATACCCGCGTTAAGCGCACGCGTGTCATCGCGCGGACCGGCAAAGTCGATGGCCGTGCGATAGGTCTCCACGGCGTCCGCCGGTCGGCCAAGTTTGATGAAGCAGCGGCCGAGTTCGCCAAGGGCGGCCGCGGGGGCTGGATTGGCGCCATCGATTGCGGCCTGGCGGAAGGCAGTGCCTGCATTGGCGAAATCGCCCGACTGGAACAGCGCGTTGCCAAGACCCAGATAGGCCTTAAACGGCGTGGCATAGGAAGCATCCTGCGTTGCGGCGGAGAACGCCTGGGCTGCGGTCACATAGTCACCCACGGCAGCGAGCGCCTTGCCGCGGTTGGTGAGCAGCGCGCCGCGCTTTCCATAGGTGCCGTCGTTGAGGGCAGCCGCGTACGCCTCGGCAGCCTCGGCATACATACCCAGGTGCATCAGAGCGTTGCCACGCAGATGGTCGGCCTCGCCCATGATCTCGCTGGGGGTCTTTGCCGCACCGAGCATCTGAGCGGCTGCAGAAAAGTCGCCCGCACGATAAGCGGCTCGACCCTGTTGAATCAGCTGGCTATTCAAGGAAGTCCCCTTTTACTCGTGAACGATCTCGACATGGACGATCTCGTCGCCGGCACGCAGCTGCGAAATCACGTCGAGGCCCTCGACCGTGGTGCCAAAGACGGTGTAACCGGAATCCAGATTGTGCTGGGCTCCCAGGCAGAAGTAGAACTGGGAGCCCGCGGAATCGGGATCCATGGAACGTGCCATGGCAAGCGCACCGTCCACATGGCTGTTGCGCGGGTTGGTGGCAAACTCTCCCTTGATGCAGTAGCCGGGGCCACCGGTGCCGGGCATACCGTCGGGGCCCTCAAGGCCGGCGGCGACGTCAGCGCCGGACATATCGCGGGTATTGGGGTCGCCGCCCTGGATCACAAAGCCGGGCACATAGCGGTGAAACTTAAGGCCGTCATAAAAGCCCATGGTGGAAAGCTCGCAGAAGTTCGCCACATGGATGGGAGCGCCCTCGCCGTCAAATTTGACCTTGATCGTACCCTTCGACGTCTCGATGATCGCACACTCATCACCAGCGAGCTGGTACTCGGGCGTATAAAGCTCTTTCTTAAAACCAAACATGTGGTTCCTTCCTCGTGCGTTTAAAGCATATTTGTACGAATTGTAGCAATAAGCACGGGCTTCCATCAATTGCGCACGCAGGTTATGCCGTCGGAGGGCAACAAATTACGAACGCGGCTGCGGCTTCCAGGCGCTCACATTGGCATCGTACTGGTTAAGGGCGCTGTTGCCGCCCTGTGCGATGGGCGCCAAGATTTCACTCTGGCGTGCGCTCAGCGACTCGCCATCGGGAATGGACAGCGAGATATCCCAGCTCTGGCAGATCATGTCGACGCGCTCGTACATCCACTCGGCAAGCTGTTTGAGGTGCTCGATATCCTCTGCGTAGACGGTATCATCTTGCACCTTAAGGTTGTTGAGCTCGTCTTGGGTCTTTTTGATCTGGTCGCGCAGGGCATAAGCGCTCTGCGACAGCTCCTGACGCGTGGAGAGCGGCGTGCGCAGGTACCCGCTGTTAAACGAGTCGACAACCTCGCCGATCTGATCATCGTCGCCATACGACACGATGGTCTGATACAGACCGTCGAGCTTGGTATAGAGCTGGTCGTCGGAAAGGACGGTCTCCTCCTGGACCACCTCGGCGGTATCGTCGGACTTGGTCTCTTCCTCGGTAGCCTCGCCCTTCTGGCGCGAGGGGAACGTCGTCTTGGCGGCCTGGCCAAACTGGTCGTAAAAGCCCGGCATAACGCCCATGGGGTCCGACGTCACAAACCAATAGGCACTGCCGCACACGGCAGCGAGCAACACGATGACGATGAGCGGCTTGGGAATACGGCGCTTGTGCTTGTGGTAGGCATCCTCGTCAGGATGCACCTTGCGCTTGGGTTTTTGATTTTTGGACTGAGCGTCGTCACGAAGGGACACCGGCAGCGGGATATCGACCTTGGGAATGCCAAAATCCCTGTCGAAAGCCGGCAGCACGCAGGTCTCATTGGGATCGGCGGCATCGGAAAGTACCGCGGCGGCAGAGGCCGGCGCATGGGGCACCTCGGTATCGATCTGCTCCTGCGTCAGGCGGGGAAAACCAGCCGTGCGCCCAGCAGCCAGGTCGGATGCTGCCGCATCCTCGGATAGAATGCCCGGGGCAGGGCGCCCGCACTTGGAACAGGTACGGTCATGAGGCGACAGACGGGCACCGCAGCCTTCGCAGAACACAAACTCGGTGTGCTCGGGGCCATCGCCCGGGCCAACATAGGTATTGCAATAGGGGCAGAACGAGGAGCCGTCCTCTATGGTCTTGAGACAATGCGGGCAAATCACGGCAGCCTCTTTTCGGAATCATTCGAACAATCGAGGTTAGAGCATAACATCGCTACGCCCCTAAAGGCACAGGGCACCAATTCAACATCGCAGGGTAGCTAATTTGGGACGGGGCTTTTTTAGCTGCCCTGGCCGCCAATCGGCCAAATAGATCGCGTCATCAGCCGGGTAGCTAAAAAAGCCCCGTCCCAAATTAGCTACCCTGTGAGGTGCGGTTACTTTTTCTTCTTGCTCGGCATCGAAACCTTAATGCCCTGCGCGGACTTGGTCACGCGCGAGCGCTTGGCGCCCGCGCCCTTCTTTTTCTTGGGCTGGGTCTTTTCCACGCCCTCGAGCGCGCGGGCTTCGGCCTCACGGGTCGTACGCTCCTCGCGGCGCTGCGCCATGTCGGCGGCGACGCGCTTGGCAAAACGCTCGGCCGTCGAGCCCGTCGAGCTCACCTTGCCGCCACCGCGGCCCAAGCGAACGCGCACGCCGCGGCCAAAACCAGTGGCGGCATGGCGGCGACGCGGCTTAAGCGAATCCATCATCGTGGCGAGTTTAAAAAACACGCTGCAAGTAAAGACCACAATCACCAGAAGGATAATTGCCTCGCCCATCGACAAGTTAGCGATAGACAGCAGCTCGGGGAATCCGATAACGCCCACCAAGATGCCGACGACGACAAATACAAAGAGCACCACGCGCAAGGGTGTGAGCGGCTGCGAGATACGCCAGATCAGGCTCACGCTTGCCGCACACGACGTGAGAAGGCACATCGTCGACAGCGTGAGCTGGCTAAAGCCAAACACGCGCGCCACAAAGATGTCGAGCGCCGCGGCCAAAATGACTGCAACCGACGCCGGCAGCGCGCGCTTGAGCACGTTGGTCAAGAATGACCCCTTCACGCGGGCATTGTTGGGCTCAAGGCCCAGCACAAAGCCCGGCGCGCCGATGCAGAAGAAGTTAATGAGCGTCATCTGGATAGGCTCAAAGGGATACGGCGGCAGCGCGATGCATAGTGCCGCCAGGCCCATCGAGAACAGCGTCTTGGTCAGGAACAGCGAGGCCGAACGCTGCAGGTTGTTGATAGAACGACGGCCCTCGGCCACCACGGCAGGCATCGAAGCAAAATCGTTATCGACCAGCACGATTTCGGCCACGTTGCGTGCGGCGTCGGAACCGGCGGCCATGGCCACGGAGCAGTCGGCCTCTTTGAGTGCCAGCACATCGTTGACGCCGTCGCCCGTCATGGCAACGGTATGGCCACGACGCTTGAGCGCCTGCACGAGCTCGCGCTTCTGCTGCGGGGTCACGCGGCCAAAGACGTGATAGCGGTCCACCGCCGCATCAATCTTGGACGGCGTATCGAGCGTCGTGGCGTCCACATAAGCGTCCGCCCCCGGCACGCCCACCACGCGCGCGATCGACGACACCGTACGAGGGTCGTCGCCACTGATCACGTTAAGGGTCACGCCCTGCTCGTTAAAGTAGCCGATGGTCTCGGCGGCCGAAGTGCGAATCTCATCGCGAATGGTCACAAAGCCCACGGGCTCGGCCTCGCCCACCATATCGCCATCGGGCGTAAAGCCGTCCACACGGGCCACCACAAGTACGCGGCAGGTGTCGGCAAGCTCGGCCACACGATTTTCGACCTGCGCAAAGATACGCTCCGAAAGCACAAATTGCGCCGCGCCCATCACATAGGAGCCCTGCGCAAACGAGGCACCGCTCCACTTTTTGGAGGACGAAAACGGAATGACCGACAGCGGCTCGGACACCTCGACCGGGCGGTCGGCGTAGTAGTTGAGCAGCGCCTGGCAGGTCTCATTGGCATCGGCCGAGGTCGCGCGCGCGACATTGGCAAGCGCAAAATCGAGCACGGTAGTATCGACGGGGACAGGCGCCTCGTCCGGGTCCAAGCTCACGCCCTCAACGGGCAACGGATAGGTGCCCTCGACCTCCATGCGACCCGACGTGATGGTGCCTGTCTTGTCCAGGCACAGCACGTCGACGCGCGCGAGCGTCTCGATGCAATAGAGCTGTTGCGCGAGTACCTTGCGGCGCGCCAGGCGCACCGTGGCGATGGCAAGCACCGACGAGGTCAGCAGCACCAGGCCCTGCGGAATCATGCCCAAAAGAGCGCCCACCGTGGACAGCAGCGCCGACGAAGGCACGCGACCGGCCAGCAGCTCGGAAAAGCACCACGAAAGCGCGCTATCGCCCGGCGTACCGGCGGCATCCCATAGCCCGCTCACACTCGAGGCAAACAAGGCCAGACCGAGCGGAATCATGATGACGCTCGCAAAGCGCACGATGGCGTTGAGCGCGTTCATGATCTCGGAATTGACCTTTTTGACGTACTTGGCCTCGTTGTTGATCTTGGCCACATAGTTATCCGCACCAACATGGACCACGCGGGCACGCAACAGGCCCGAGTCTATAAAGCTGCCGCTCATGAGCTCGGAACCGGGCTGTTTCTTAATAAGGTCGCTCTCGCCCGTCAGCAGACTTTCGTTAACGAGCGCCTCGCCCGATACCACCACGGCGTCGGCAGGTATCTGGTCGCCGCGCCCAAGACGAATGATGTCGTCGAGCACGATCTGGTCCAAGTCGAGCTCCACCTCGGCACCATCGCGCACCGCGATGGCCTTCTTAGAGGTCAGCAGTGTGAGCTTATCGACCATCTTTTTGGAGCGCATGGACTGGATGACGCCAATGGCGGTATTGAGGAACACCACGAACAGGAACGTCAGGTTCTTAAACGATCCGGTCATAATGACCAAAATCGCTAAAATCACGTTGATCAGATTGAACAGCGTGCAGAGATTTTCGATGATAAGCTCACGAACCGATTTGGTCTTGAGCTCCATGTTGCGGTTGATCTTGCCGGCGGCAATGCGCTCCTCGACCTCGGCGGTCGAAAGTCCGCGCTCGATATCCGTCGTTGCCATACCACGTCCCATCACGTCGCATCGGTATAAGAAAACCGCCCGGACCATACGAGGTTCGGACGGCCTTGCTCCCTATGGTGCCCCATGTTGGATTCGAACCAACGGCCTTCTGCTCCGGAGGCAGACGCTCTAATCCCCTGAGCTAATAGGGCCAACGGTTGGCATTATACCCAAGTGCGCCACGAGCTAACAACATAATAGAAAAAGCTCTGCAATTACGTGGGAGACGAAGCGCAACGGCTCACTTTAGGACGCAAAAGTGAAATAATTAGTATAAACTCTCATGCACCATATGATACGGCTCGCACTGCGGGCCGTTTTTGCAAGGGTTATCCATCGAGGTGAGAGGCACACCATGATTGCAATTTTAAAGCAGAGCGCCAGCGATGAAGCCATCGGCCACATCGTCAGCTGGATTGAGAAGAAGGGTCTCAAAACCGACGTGTCGCGCGGCGAGAACGAGACCATCATCGGCCTGGTGGGCGATACGACCAAGATCGACCCGTTCCTGCTCGAGTCCATGGACGTCGTCGAGCGTGTGCAGCGCGTCTCCGAGCCGTTCAAGCGTGCCAACCGCAAGTTTCACCCCGAAGACTCCGTCATCGACTGCGGCCACGGCATCAAGATCGGCGGCGACCAGTTCCAGGTCATCGCCGGACCCTGCTCCGTCGAGGGCGAAAACCTCATTCGCATCGCACGCCGCGTAAAGGCCGCCGGCGCCACCATGCTGCGAGGAGGTGCCTACAAGCCCCGCACCTCCCCTTACGCCTACCAGGGCATGGGCCCCGCCGGCCTGGACCTGCTATGCGAGGCATCGGCCGAGCTCGACATGCCGATCGTCACCGAGATCATGGACCCGCGCGACGTGCAGGTCTTCTTGGATAAGAAGATTGACGTCATGCAGATTGGCGCCCGCAACGCGCAGAACTTCCCCCTGCTCAAGGAGGTCGGCAAGACCCAGACCCCGATTCTGCTCAAGCGCGGCATGTCCGGCACGATCGACGAGCTGCTCATGGCTGCCGAGTACATCATGAGCGAGGGCAACGACAACGTTATCCTGTGCGAGCGCGGCATTCGCACCTTCGAGACCCGCACCCGCAACACCTTCGACCTTAACGCCGTGCCGGTGCTGCACCACCTGTCGCACCTGCCCGTCGTGGCCGACCCCAGCCACGCCACCGGCTACACCCGCTACGTTGAACCCATGGCGCTCGCCGCGACCGCCTGCGGCGCCAACGGTCTGGAGATCGAAGTCCACGACGAGCCCAGCCGCGCATGGTCCGACGGCGCCCAGGCCCTCACCCCCGACCAGTTCGACGACACCATGCGCCGTATCCGCGCCATCCGCGAGGTCGTCTGCCAAGAGACCATGGAGTAGCACATGGGTACGGTGAGAAACGCGCGAGTTAACCAGGGCGGCCCCAAATGCGCCGGCATTGTGGGCCTGGGTCTGATCGGCGGCAGCTTTGCCCGCGGCTATGCGCAGGCGGGCGTCCGCGTGCTGGCCTGGGACCCCGACGATGACGTCATGACGGCCGCCAGCATGGGCACCGTCGCCGGCGAGCTCAACGACGAGACGCTCGGCGAGTGCGACATCATCGTGCTGGCCTGTTACCCCGAGGCCTGCATCGAGTGGCTCGAGGCGCACGCCCAGGCACTCGCCGACGCCACCGATACCGAGGCCATCATGGGACCCGTGGTGATTGACACCGTGGGCGTGAAGGGCATCGTGTGCGAGCGTGCCTTTGAGCTCGCCCGCGAGTACGGGTTTTACTTTGTGGGCGCGCACCCCATGGCGGGCACCCAGTACTCGGGCTACGCTCACTCCCGTGCCGACCTGTTCCAGGGCGCGCCACTCGTGCTCGTGCCGCCCGTGGTGGACGATGCGCTCAAACTGGAGCTTTTAGGCCAGGTGCGCGAGATGGTGCGCCCCTTAGGGTTTGGCAAGTTCAGCGTGACCACCGCCGCCGCGCACGACCGCGTGATCGCCTTTACGAGCCAGCTCGCGCACGTCGTCTCAAACGCCTACGTCAAAAGCCCGACTGCCCAGGTTCACCACGGTTTTTCGGCCGGTAGCTACCGCGACCTTACCCGCGTGGCGCACCTCAACCCGCAAATGTGGTCCGAGCTCATGATTGACGACGCCGACGCACTTGCCTTTGAGATCGACCACCTGATCGACTCGCTTAGCGCCTACAGCCGTGCGCTCAAGGACCGCGACCAGCGTTATCTTGAGAATCTCCTTGCCGAGGGCGACCGCATCAAGCGCGCGCTCGACGACGAGGCCACCCACTAGACCACCTATCACGCCAGGCCGAAAGGACCAAAGCTTATGGCGATTACCATCGATATCGACACCGCACGCCCCTACCAGGTGCACGTCGGCACGTTTTTGCTGGAGCAGGCGGGCCCGCTCGTCCGCGCCACCGCCGGCGGATCGCGCGCCGTCATTGTGACAGACACCAACGTGGGCCCGCTCTACCAGATGCCCGTTAAGCAGAGCCTGGAGGCTGCGGGCTATACGGTGAGTGTCTGCACCTTCGAGGCCGGCGAGGCCCACAAGCGCGCCGAGACCTACATCAACATCTTGGAGTTTGTGGCCGAGCACGAGCTCTCGCGCTCCGACGTGATCGTGGCACTCGGCGGCGGCGTTGTAGGCGACGTGGCTGGCTTTGTGGCCGCCACCTACATGCGCGGCTGCAAGTTTGTGCAGATCCCCACGAGCCTGCTCGCCATGGTTGATTCGTCGGTGGGCGGCAAGACGGCCATCGACCTGGCCGCCGGCAAAAACCTCGCCGGAGCCTTTTGGCAGCCGAGTGTTGTTATTGCCGACGTGGGGTGTCTCGCCACCCTCACGCCCGAGCAGTTCGCCGACGGCTGCGGAGAGGTCGTCAAACACGCCGTGATCGCCGACCCCGAGCTTTTCACCGAGTTGGAGAAGACCCCGCTCACACTGGAGCTCCTCAACCGCGACGTGGCCCGCGTGGCGCTCATCATCGCCCGCAATATCGACATCAAGCGCGCCGTGGTTGTCGCCGATGAGCGCGAGACCAACCAGCGCAAGCTGCTCAACTTTGGACACAGCGCTGGACACGCTGTCGAGGCCTGCGAGCACTTTGAGCTGGGACATGGCAACTGCGTGTCGATCGGCATGGGCATCATCACGCGCGCCGCAGCCCTGCACGGCATTTGCGACGCCGAGCTGCCCGGCCGCATCGAGGAGCTCTGCGCCCGCCACGGTCTCAAAACCCGCTGCGAGCTTTCCGCCGACGCCATCTTTGCCGAGGCACTGCACGACAAAAAACGAGCCGGTGACACCATCGACTTGGTAATTCCGCACGGCATTGGCCGCTGCAGCATCGACCGCACGCCGCTTTCCGCCTTTCATGATTTAATTGCCGAGGGCCTCGGCCAGAAGGGAGACGCCTCCGCATGCTAGCCCGCATCACTCCGTCCCCACTCAAGGGCACCGTCCCCGCCATCGCATCCAAGTCGATGGCGCACCGCCTGATCATCTGCGCCGCCCTTGCCAACGGTGAGACACATGTGACCTGCAACACCACCTGCGCCGATATCGAGGCCACGGTGCGCTGCCTCACGGCGCTCGGCGCCCGCATCGAGACCGTCGAGGATGGCTTCCAGGTCCATCCCACTATGAAGAGTATTGAGTTTGGCCTGCTCAAAGCACTTGCCGGCGGCACGCTCGACTGCGGCGAGAGCGGCTCCACGCTCCGCTTTATGCTGCCCGTCGCCTGCGCGCTGGGGGCAGAGGCAACCTTTGTGGGCCAGGGCCGTCTGGGCGCACGCCCCCTCTCCCCGCTCTCCGACGAGATCATCGCCGCCGGCTGCGACCTGCAGGGCCTGGGCGGCTTTCCGCTCAAGACGAGCGGCCGCATGCGCCCGGGCACATTTATCCTGCCGGGCAATGTGAGCTCACAGTACATCTCCGGTCTACTGTTGGCAGCCCCGCTGCTGGCCCAGCCCTCCTGCGTGCAGGTGACCGGCCTTATCGAGAGCCGCCCCTATATCAACCTGACGATCCAGGCCATGAAGGCCTTCGGCGTCGAGGTCAACGTCGAGCGCATCCCCGCTAAGAATGGCAAGCCCGAGGTCACAAACTTCCGCGTAAGCAGCGGCTCGTACCGCACGCCCGGCAGCGTGGCTGTCGAGGGCGACTGGTCCAACGCCGCCTTTTGGCTGTGCGCCGGCGCCATCGGCTCCGACCCCATCACCGTGGAGGGCGTGTCGCTGAGCTCCGCCCAGGGCGACCGCAACGTGCTTGCCGCGCTCTCGCGCTTTGGCGCCCGCATCGTGCGCTCCACCAACGCCGCCACCGTGCAGTCCGATAAGCTCGCAGGCTTTGAGATGAGCGCGCACGACATCCCCGACCTGGTGCCCGTTATCTCTGCCGTGGCATCGCTGGCACAGGGCCGCACGTTCATCCGCGATTGTGCCCGCCTGCGCATCAAAGAATCCGACCGTCTTGCCACTACCACCCGCGAGCTCACCGCGCTGGGCGCGCAGGTGCGCATTGCCGGCGACGATCTCATCATCAAGGGTGTCGACGCCTTTACCGGCGGCGAGGTCGATTCGCACAACGACCACCGCATCGCCATGATGGCCGCTATCGCCGCGAGCCGTGCCACCGGCGAGGTCGTAATTCACGGCGCCGAGGCCGTCAATAAGTCCTATCCCGATTTCTTTGACCACTACCGCCTGCTGGGCGGCAAGGTCAAGCTCGAGGAGGAGTAGCATGTCCTCGACCTTTGGCAACGTATTGCACTTAAGCATCTTCGGCCAGTCGCACTCCCCCGCCATCGGCTGCTCGCTCGACGGCATTCCGGCAGGTATCGCCGTTGACCAGGAGGCGTTGCAGGCCTTTTTGGACCGTCGCGCCCCCGGGCGCGACGAGACCGCGACCAAGCGCCGCGAGGCCGACGCCGCGCACATCATTGCCGGTGTGGTCGATGGGCACACCACCGGCGCGCCCATAGCCGCGATTATCGAAAACACCAACACGCGCTCCAAGGACTATTCCGAGCTGCGCCGCAAGCCCCGCCCGGGCCATGCGGACTACCCCGCGCGCGTGAAGTACCGCAATATGCATGATGTCGCCGGCGGCGGGCATTTTTCCGGCCGCCTGACGGCCCCCTTATGCATCGCCGGCGGCATTGCGCTGCAGGCACTCGAGGCGCGCGGCATTAAGGTGATGGCACACGTGGCGCAGATCGGCGGCATCTCCGACCTGCCCATGGACGACATGGTCTATCGCGAGGCCGACCGCAAGGCGATCCTTACGAACGACCTGCCCTGCATTGACGCTGCGGCTGCCGGTCGCATGCGCGAGGAAATTCTCGCCGCACGCGATGAGCTTGATAGCATCGGCGGCATCGTGGAGTGCGGCATCTACGGCCTTCCTGCGGGCATCGGCGACCCCATGTTCGATGGCATCGAGAACCGTATCGCGCAGATCGCGTTTGGCATCCCCGCCGTAAAGGGCGTGGAGTTTGGCATGGGCTTTGCCGTGGCCGCCATGCGCGGCAGCGAGAACAACGATCCGTACCGCATAGATGCCGCCGGCGAGATTGCGGTCGAGTCCAATAACGCCGGCGGCATCTTGGGCGGCATTTCAACGGGCGCGCCCGTCATGTGGCGGATGGCCGTAAAGCCGACGCCCTCCATCGGCCGGGCACAGCAGACCGTGGACATGGACGCCATGGAAAATGCGGAGCTCTCGGTCCACGGCCGCCATGATCCCTGCATCGTCCCGCGCGCCGTCCCCGTAGCCGAAGCAGCCGCGGCACTCGCCATCTGGGACGCCCTCCTCGAGGACGCCGCCCAGCGCTAGCCCGCCCACCCCGAGGGTAGCTAATTTGGGACGGGGCTTTTTAGCTACCCCATATGCCAGTGAGTATTTGCCCCGGCACCCATCGATTCGCCGCCAGTCAAAGGGTAGCTAAAAAAGCCCCGTCCCAAATTAGCTACCCCAGGCAACGATTCACGAAAGGGGTCTCCATGGACCTTGCCGACATCCGCCAGGCCATCGATGGCATCGATACCGCCTTGCTCAACAGCTTTGTCGAGCGCATGGACATTGCCACCGAGGTCGCCAAATCAAAGATCGAGATGGGCAAGGCCGTCTTTGACCCCGCCCGCGAGCGCTCCAAACTCAACAACCTCGCCGGCCGCGCACCCGAGCGCTACGAAGCTCAAACCATCACCCTGTTCCGCCTTCTCATGAGCATGAGCAAGGCCGAGCAGCAGCGCTACATCAACGAGCTCAAGGGCATTACGGTGTCGCAAAAGGCCCATGCCACGGCAGCAGCCTTCGATACGCCCTTTCCCCAGACGGCCACCGTCGCCTGCCAGGGCGTCGAGGGCGCCTACAGCCAAATCGCCGCTTGCAAGCTCTTCGACGTGCCCGATATTGCGTTCTTTGAGACCTTTGAGGGCGTTATGCGCGCCGTACGCGACGGCTTCTGCGAGTTTGGCGTGCTGCCCATCGAAAACTCAACCGCGGGCTCGGTCAACGCCGTCTACGATCTTCTCGCACAGTTCGATTTCCACATCGTGCGTTCGCTGCGCCTCAAGATCGATCACAACCTGCTCGTCAAGCCCGGCACCAAGCTCGCCGACGTGCGCGAGGTCTACAGCCATGGCCAGGCCATCGCCCAGTGCGCCGGCTTTATCGAAGCCCACAGTCTGCACGCCACCAAGTACCCCAACACTGCTATGTCAGCCGAGATGGTCGCCAACTCCGGTCGCACCGACGTCGCCGCCATCGCCTCGCGCAGCTGCGCCGCGCTCTACGGTCTGGAGGTGCTGGAGCCCAACATCCAGGACTCGGACAATAACTACACGCGCTTTGTTGTCATCTGCCGCGAGCCGCGCGTCTATCCCGGTGCCAACCGTACCTCGCTCATGATCACTACGGCAAACGAACCGGGCGCCCTCTACCGCGTACTCGAGCGCTTCTACGCGCTCAACATCAACCTCATCAAGCTCGAAAGCCGCCCCATCCCCGGGCACGACTTTGAGTTTATGTTCTACTTTGACCTGGACTGCCCCTTTGGCAGCAAGGCCCTCGACGACTTGCTCGACTCGATTGACGACGTGTGCGAGAGTTTCACCTATTTTGGCAGCTACACGGAGGTGCTCTAGATGACCGAAACCGCTGCAACCCGCCCCTACGGCGTGCTGGGCCGCGTGCTGGGCCACAGCTACACCCCGACCATCTACAAGGAGCTCGCAGGGCTGGAGTATGTGCGCTTTGAGCGCGAGCCCGAGGACCTCGAAGCCTTTATGACGGGCGACGAGTGGGAAGGCACCAACGTGACCATCCCCTACAAGCGCGCCGTCATGGAATACCTGGACGAGCTGAGTCCGCTGGCCGAGCGCATGGGTAACGTCAACACCATTACGCGCCTACCCGACGGCCGCCTGCGCGGCGACAACACCGACTACTTTGGGTTTCAGTGCCTGGTCGAGGAGCTGGGCGTAGAGGTTGCCGGCAAGAAGGTCCTCGTGCTCGGTGCCACCGGCGGTGCCGGCACCACGGCCAGCATGGTGCTCGGTGACCTGGGCGCCGTCGTTGTGCCTGTCGGCCGCACGAGCGAGGTCAACTACGACAACATCGCACAGCAGTCCGACGCGGCGCTGCTCGTCAACTGCACGCCCGCCGGCATGTTCCCTCACTGCCCCGACGCGCCTTGCACGCTCGAAGGACTTGACGCGCTCAAAGGCGTCATCGACATTGTCTACAATCCCGCCCGCACGGGTCTGATGCTCGAGGCCGAGCGCCGCGGCATCCCCTGCATTGGCGGCCTGCTGATGCTCGTGGCCCAAGCGGCACAGGCTGTTGAGCGCTACACCGGCCAGATTACACCGCGCGAGCGCATCCTGGACGTAACGGAGCGCCTGTCCCGCCGCGAGCAGAACATCGCGCTCATCGGCATGCCGGGCTCGGGCAAGACCCGCGTAGGCGAGCAGATCGCCCAGCTCACGGGCCGCGAGCACATCGACTTGGACCGCGCGCTTGAGGAGCGTCTGGGCATGCCCTGTGCCGACTTTATCGTCGAGCGCGGCGAGGCGGCCTTCCGCGAGCAGGAGACGGCGGTGCTGGCCGACATCTCCAAGCGTAGCGGCCTGGTGCTCTCCACCGGCGGCGGCGTGGTCACGCGCGACGAGAACTACCCGCTGCTGCACCAAAACAGCCAGATCGTGATGCTCAACCGCAAGCTCGAGGAGCTCGCCCACAAGGGTCGCCCCATCACCGCCCGCGACGGCATCGAAAAGCTCGCCGAGCAGCGCATGCCGCGTTACCGCGCCTGGGCCGACCACATCATCGACTCACGCGACTGCGCCGCCAACACCGCACGCGCCGTCCTCGACACCCTCTAAAACCTGCCAAAAAGGGACAGGTTTATTTTGGCAGGTTTTATCTGGGCAAACGCCGCAGACAGCAAGCCCCTCCACCAACCAGACCACAAAGGAAGCAACCATGAAAGCACTCGTCATCAACGGTCCCAACCTCAACATGCTCGGCATTCGCGAGCCGGGCATCTACGGCAGCGACAACTATGACCGCCTGGTCCAGATCTGCCAGGAGGCAGGCGCCGCGCAGGGCTTTGACGATGTCGAGGTCTTCCAGTCCAACCACGAGGGCAGCATCGTCGACAAGATCCAGGAGGCCTACGGCAAGGTCGACGGCATCGTCATCAACCCGGCGGCCTACACGCATACGAGCGTGGCCATCCTCGACGCCCTCAAAGCCGTCGCCATCCCCGCCGTGGAGGTACACATTAGCGCCGTCGAGACCCGCGAAGACTTCCGCCAGGTGAGCTATGCGCGCCTGGCTTGCTTTGCCACCATCACCGGCGAGGGCCTGCAAGGCTACGCGCACGCGCTGGAGCTGCTGAAGGAGCATCTCGAAAAGTAGCGTCGCGAGCAAATCCATCAACACGACTACGCGCTAATAAAGCCAGCGCCGGCAGTAGCGACCTCGCTGCTGCCGGCATTTTATTACTGGCATATAATCGTTGCAGTCACACTACGTCTGGAGACCCACATGCTGAGCATTCACCTGGGGGATTACCCCGGTTCCATCTACGATACCGAAACCTATTTTAGGAACTCATACTTGGACTCATGGTTCGAAGACCCCATGGCCGCACAGATTATTAAACGCGTGGACGGATCAGAGCTCATCGGTCCCCACAACATCGTAAGCAAGCAGCTGGGCTCAATCACTCCACTCGAACTGTCCGGCGGCGTTAAGACGCTGCTGCTGGTGCGCAATCTCCCAAATATGGTGTTTAACGCATCCACCTGCGGAGACAACTGTGCCCGCTGGCTACTCAAGATCGGCAAAGAACAGGATGTGCTGGTGACCCTTTACCACATCATGAAATTCCCCTGGAAGAACTTTGAAATCCGCATTGAAAACGATGGCCGCATCGTCAGGAACATGCAGGAGTTTGTCGGTGCCACGAATGACTTTTTGGATGTTGATGAGTAATGAGGGGAACGCACACCGTTGTCGTAGAGCGTGCAAAGGTCAAATACACGCTCACGTTTAAGCGAAATATTTCCTTCATACGCGGCAACAGCGGCACGGGCAAAACGACGCTCATCTCGATGATTCGCGACTACAACGACCGAGGACCGGAAAGCGGCGTTGCACTCAGCTGCGACGTACCTTGCGAAACGCTTTCTGGCAGACGCTGGGAGCGCGAGCTGTCGATTATCGAAGATTCAATCGTCTTTCTAGATGAGGGTAACGAGTTTATCTACTCAAAGGACTTCGCCAAAGCCGTCAACGGCTCGTCCAACTATTTTGTTCTGATATCTCGTCGCGACGCCAACGAGCTCCCCTACAGCGTCGACGAGATCCTAAGACTGGTCAACACCACAAGCAAGACGATCAATGGCCGCAAGAGCGACAGGCGCTTCTACTCGGTGACCAAGCCGCTATATGACCACACGGCAAGTATGCTGTATCAGGACCTTAACGTAGGTTTCGACAATCCCGATGCCGTAATTGTCGAGGATAGCAAGTCTGGTTATCAATTCTACAGCGCCCTTTGCAACCGACTGGGAATCCCCTGCTACACCGCTACCGGCGTAGCAAACCTAAAACGAACGATTCACGAATGCCCCGAGCAAAACGTTCTTGCCATTGGAGACGGCGCAG
This sequence comes from Collinsella sp. LCP19S3_D5, assembly GCF_052121415.1. Taxonomy (NCBI): domain Bacteria; kingdom Bacillati; phylum Actinomycetota; class Coriobacteriia; order Coriobacteriales; family Coriobacteriaceae; genus Collinsella; species Collinsella sp. LCP19S3_D5. Next base: position 16,774 of record NZ_JBQKEH010000001.1, on the reverse strand, counting down.
CGTTTGGTCCCTACATCGAAAAGGTGCTCGGACAGCGCGTTTACAAAAACGTTCGCTTGTTCCTCCCTGAATCATTTGAATGGGCGCTTCTGCAATCCGGCCTCATCCCCAACAACGACATTCCAAAAATCCTCGAGGATCCTTCGAGCTATATCGAAAGCCGCAAGTACCTGAGCTGGGAGCGGTTCTTCACCGACGTATTGATCAAATACTCGGCAGACACTCGCTATGCCTACAAAAAGGCAAAGCTCAATGAGCAGTACCTGAGGCCGCAGGCAATGGATGCAGTAGCAAACGTCTTGCCCGAGTGCCTAAGGGCAGAATAGCGAGTCCTTAAGATCATTTGGAAACCCGGTTACACTCACGCGCTGGAGCTGCTGATGGAGCGTCTGCTACACTAACCCCAGGGACGAACACATCAGGTACGTTTGTCCCCAAACAAAAGCAACTGTCCAATTGACATACAAAGGAGCATATCCATGTCCCAGTACGATTACCTCGTCGTCGGTGCCGGCCTTTCGGGCGCCGTCTTTGCCAACGCCGCCAAGCGCGCCGGCAAGTCGGTCCTGGTCATCGACCGCCGCGATCACATCGCCGGCAACATCTACACCGAGGACGTCGAGGGCATCCAAGTCCACCGCTACGGCGCGCATATCTTCCACACCTCCATGAAAGACGTCTGGGACTACGTCAACCGCTTCGCCGAGTTCAACAACTACGTCAACTCGCCGGTCGCCAACTTCCACGGCAACATGTACAACATGCCCTTTAACATGAACACCTTCGCCAAGATGTGGCCGGGCGTCGTCACGCCGGCCGATGCCAAGGCCAAGATCGCCGAGCAGGTGGCTGCCGAGAACATCGGCGAGCCGCAGAACCTTGAGGAACAGGCGCTGTCGCTCGTAGGCCGCGACATCTTCGAGACGCTCGTGAAGGGCTACACCGAGAAGCAGTGGGGCCGTGATTGCCGCGACCTGCCCGCAAGCATCATCAAGCGCCTCCCCTGCCGCTTTACCTACGACAACAACTACTTCAACGACCGCTACCAGGGCATCCCCATGGGCGGCTATACCAAGATGGTCGCCAACATGCTCGAGGGCGTCGAGGTGCGCTGCGGCGTGGAGTACAAGGAGCTGATCGCCGCCGAGCCCGATATCGCCGCCAAGACGATCTACTGCGGCCCCATCGACGCGTTCTACGACTTTAAGCTGGGCACGCTCGAGTACCGCAGCCTGCGCTTTGAGACCGAGACGCTCGACGAGCAGGACCACCAGGGCGTGGCCGTGGTCAACTACACCGAGCGCGAGATCCCCTACACGCGCATCATCGAGCACAAGCACTTTGAGTTTGGCACGCAGGACAAGACCGTCATCACGCGCGAGTACCCGGCCGACTGGAAGCCCGGCGACGAGCCCTACTACCCCATCAACGACGCCAAGAACGAGGCCCTCTACAAGCAGTACGAGGAGCTGGCGGCGCAGGAGGGCGACGTGATCTTCGCCGGTCGCCTGGGCGGCTACAAGTACTACGACATGGACAAGGCCATCGCCGCCGCCTTCCAGCTCGTGCGCCACGAGCTGGGCGTGGAGCCGACGGAGGCGTAGGAGCAAGGACACTCAGCCACCACTACGAGCAAACAGAATGCCCGGTGCAGTTCATTCGCTACTGCGCCGGGTCTCCTTCTTAATCGACTAGTCAATTATTTCTGCACGTCTCAAATATCGATCAAACTGAGGAACGGTAAAATCAACCTCTCCCCTTGCAGCAGAGTAAATCATGCCCTTGCTAATTAATTGAGCCCGAAGGGGTCCAATAGATGAAACATCTCTCTCCATATAATGAGCCACATTTGCAAGCGTGCAAGGAAGCTCACCGCAGCGCACCATAGCAATCAAAAACTCCTTTTGCCTCGGGGTGCAACGATCGTAGCGAACGCTAAAGAACCCCTCGTCAAGGCGGATATCCGTTAAAGAGGTGCATTTGAGCACGGTCTCCAGCGAGATGCATTTACTATCAGACGATGTCCAAATGGTTGAACAAAGCTCTTGAATGAAATACGGGTATCCCTCTGTATAGTCAATAATGGCATTGACCGCCTCGTCGGAATAATGCACATCAAGCTTTTGCGCGGGCCTGATAATAGCCTCAACCGCCTTGTCACGAGGAAGCGAATCGATCTTCACGAAGTTGAACTGCCTCTCGGAATAGGTCTTAGCTTCGCCCAGCATCTTTAGAAGCTTGGGCAGACCGGCGCAGCCAAACATAACAGGAAGGCCAAGCTGGGTCGCACGATGAAGCGCGCATGCCAGGGCTTCAAGTTCTTCTTTGCTGGCATACTGCAGCTCGTCAATTCCAATAAATATCGAAGATCCTGCAGCTTGAGCATATTTCCCCAGAACGACGAGCACATCGGTAAAATCGCCAGATAGATTATGAGACGAGGCGAGAGCCGCCCCCAGAGCCTCTTCATTAAAGCCCAAAGACAATGAGCCATCGCCCGCATCAACAGACAACGTTAACGTTGTAAACAAGTTCTTAATCTGCTCTAATTTACTCTTAACGAGTTCAATTCTATTGAGCGAAGCCGATAGCGTACAGCAAGCCGAAGCTAAAGGAGCAATCAAACCCTTTTTCTCTTCTACCTCAATATGGCGGACAAGAATACCTTCGCCCTCGGCTATTGATTCAATCGAGTTAAGCAGCACCGTCTTGCCAACGCCCCTAAGGCCGTACAAAACGAGCGAACGGCTCTGATAGTTTGCAGCGAGCGCCTTGAGCTGAAGAGAGGCCGATTCGAGGATATCGTCGCGCCCGGCAAGATATTTGGGCATCGCGCCGGCACCGGGCGTATACGGATTGCGATAATCAATCATTGCTAGCTCCCAAAGAATAACGGCCGACCGACAATTTGATATACATCATACCGAGACAGCGATAAAGTGATACGGATGAGCTTTGCGCGCCCCTCAACAAGTTGAACTTCCCAAATAGGAGGTCACTGAATAGTCGGGATATTTGCCTCCGGCTATCTTATATTTCAGTACTGACGCGTGTCGGAAGCTCACAGACGTGCCCCGTCATCCATGAGCATTTGATAAATCAGCTCGAGTGTCGACAGCTTAATAACCATGCGAAAGCGAATTTCAAGCTTCTGGCCGAAGTGTTTTTCTCCTTGATAGTCAACGTTCCACGGGGTTGTACCATCTTCGATAAAAATCAACGGATCATCATTATCATTTTCGATAGCAATGCGGCCGTGCGCAAAGCCATTCCGGACATGCCTGCAAATACTCTCAATGCAGGAGTCCTCTTTCCCTGCACCATTTTTACCAACGAAACAAACACATCTCTCAGTCCGATCAGAAAAGACAGTTTCATCATTAGCGATAAGGCGCTTCTCAATTAGCTGGCATCTCACGGACATCCTCGTGTAGACAAATTCAAATTGTGTACAGTCCAAGTCGAGCGGAACCAAGAACGCTTTCTCAAGTTCGGATTTATTGATTGAGCGCGCTCCCCTCTTTGGATCAATGTCAGTCTTGAATAAATCAATTAAAGAAGGATTAGCAAGCCTTGTGACCTCAGTCATTGGAGCGCGCAGTACAAACCAGCAAGCGAGCTTCTCTATTCGACGATAAACCGAGTCCGATATTTGCTCGATTGGATATCTATCCATAATCGGAAAAAAATCCTTATCAGTGATAACAAGGTCTCTCGCCGTGTATTGAATTCTATTCGATTCGGTCTTCGGCATTGCCAGCAACCTCCGAACTGATACTTAAAGTGAAATATAGCCGATAATATTAACTCTGATAATACAGTTTTATTAATCCATAATCGAAAGAAGCTCAGTTCTGACGGCGGAGACAAGACCGTCAAGTAGGCGCTGGGTTTCCTCGCTGGCGGGCTGATACAATTCTTTAATATTCAAGCATTGATTTTCATAGTCATCGTATGACGAACCCACAAATCTCTCCTCATAGTCCAAAAGAATGTCATCCGAGTCATAGACGGGGACAGTTGCAAAAAACTGAGAATCCAATTCATCAGATTCCGCTTTATATGATTCATATGCGGACATAAGACACGCTTCAAATTGTTTATAAGCAGAAATGCATTCAGCTCCACCATATGTGCGAACCATGCCCCCTAGCATCAAAACTTTGTTTCGAAAGCTATCGTCTAAGTAACATTTTGGAGATTGAGACAGTTTTGTTGCATAACCAACCGCTCGCTCATAGACACAGAGCTTCTTGCCTTCAATGCGACTATACGATTGGTTGTTCCGCTCCCCCTTTAGAGCGAAATAATTTCCCATTACGGCAATCAGTCCGCCAATGGCTGTTCCAATGAAGCTTGGCACAGCGGACACCATAATTGACCAATCCATTTATAACCCCACATAAACCAACGGATGGCGCTTGAAATCTAAGGAGGTTTCAAGCGCCATCCCAATCGTCTATTGAATACTGTCTATTATCCTCGAATAGGCACTACGAAATCAAAGGAACCCAGCAAAGATGGAAATCAACCTGACCGAATTGTTCTTTAATAGGCTTCTGAATTTCACATTTCCATAATTATGATTAAACGTTTTTGTATGCGCGATAAAACACCTTTCATTTGCAACAGCCTGACCAGAACTTTAGAATCGGCATTGAGTTGGGCCGAGCTTATGGAAACGATCGGGTCCGATATAGCTGAAGACGCAGAGGTCCCATTTCCACACGTTGAAGAAATCGCCGCAAAAGTGCCTCTATTGGTAAGCGCAAGAATGATGCATACAAGGAGCTGAAGGAACTTTTAGCTCGTGCGATTGATGAGATGAAACTTGATCCCGACCATGCAGTCCATGAATGTTTTCGCAATTTGCCGTTTTCGCATTTTGTAACAACAAACTATGACGACACGCTCGAAAAAATCGCTTCCTAATAAACACGGGCGTCAAGTCATCCTGACAGTCCCGACGACTGCGTTTAAACAATAGCGCGCTGCATGTCTCAAATCAAAACCACCCCTAAAAGGGGTGGTTTGCTCTTAGGGTATAACCCTTGGATTTCCGGCACGCGTCTAAAGGCGTCGGCCCTCACGGGGTTCGGGCCGCACTGCAGATTGACCCGTGACGGGCCGGTCAAACCGGCGCTACCTGCGCCCCGGCCCCCCATCGAAGGGATCCTCGTACTCCTTGACGCTCAGCCGGTCGAGCGCGATGTCGGCCTTCTCCTGCTCCCGGATGTACTTCGCGATCGTCGCCTCGTTCGGGCCGAAGGTGGACACGTAGTAGCCCTCGGCCCAGAACTTCCTGTTGCCGAACTTGTACTTCATGTTCGCGTGCCTGCCGAATACCATCAGCGAGCTCTTCCCCTTCAGGTAGCCCATCACGCTCGACACGCTGTACTTCGGCGGTATCGCCAGCAGCATGTGGACGTGGTCGGGCATCAGGTGTCCCTCGATGATCTCTATCCCCTTGTACTGGCAGAGCTTCCTGAAGATCTCCCCAAGGTCGGACCTTATTTGGTTGTAGATGACTTTGCGCCTATACTTCGGTGTGAACACGACGTGGTACTTGCACATCCACTTCGTGTGCGACAGGCTGCAGGCCTTCTGGGCCATACGCCACCACCGCCCTCTCGACTCGGATTCCCTGCGGCCTGAACAATCGCAAATGTCCGGCGAGGGGGCGGCTTTGTAAAGCCGTTTGGCCCCACCCGCATAGCGGGTGGTTTCTGATGCGGCGTACTGCGCGCCCCGCACAGGCTAAAGCCTGTAAAGTAAAGACCCGGCTTAATAACCGGGTCTTTAAAAAGTCTATTGGTGCTCCATGGCGGATTCGAACCGTCGACCTTGGGATTAGAAGTCCCCTGCTCTATCCAACTGAGCTAATGGAGCAATATGAAGGTGATTATAACCTAGTTGAACTGATCGCGATACGCCTTGCAGACTTCATCAACGGGACCGTCCATACGAAGATCCCCCTTTTCGATCCACACAGCGCGCTGGCAAATGCGCTCGACTTGTTCCATAGAGTGTGACACAAATAAGACGGTAACATCACCGCTCTCGATGAAATGCTGAATTCGCAGCTCGCACTTCTGCTGAAAGAAAACGTCGCCGACCGAAAGCGTCTCGTCGACAATCAGGATATCCGGCTCGGTGATTGTAGCGATTGCAAACGCAATACGCGCGACCATACCAGACGAAAAGTTCTTAAGCGGCATATCGGCAAAATCATTGAGCTCTGCGAAATCGATAATCTCATCGAAATTCGCGTCGATGAACTCTTTCGTATAGCCCAAGAGTGCTCCATTAAGATAAATATTCTCTCGAGCAGTGAGTTCGTAGTCAAATCCAGCGCCAAGCTCGATAAGCGGTGAAATAGTGCCGTGGGTCACAACCACACCCTCAGACGGCTCAAGAACGCCAGCAATGATCTTAAGCATGGTGGATTTACCGGAGCCGTTAGTACCTACAAGGCCAACAACTTCGCCCCTATGGACATCGAAGGAAATATGCTTGAGCGCCCTAAACTCCTCGAAAAAAAGCTCGTGACGCGCAAGCTTAATAAAATATTCCTTTAAATTCGTAAGACTCTCGGATGCCATGTTAAAGACCATGGATACATCCTTAACCTCAATGGACAAAGGCTTCTCATCGATTACGCTCATGACGTTAATTCCTTCTAGATGTAGAGAATGAACTTATGCTCAGTCTTATGGAAAATCAAATAGCCTATAACAAGAGACGCAAGCGCCCACGCGACACAAAGGGCCAGCGTCATGGGATCAGGAGTTGTTTGGAACAAGAAAATATCCCTCATAAACTGCAGGTAGTTATACATAGGGTTGCCCCACATAAGAATTTGGAGCCAATGGGGCATGGCGTAAATGAAGTCAGAAGTCCAGAAAATCGGCGTGGCATACGTCCAAGCCGTAAGCACAACACCCCAAAGATGCTGAACGTCACGGAAAAACACCGTAAGAGCCGAAAGGGCCATACCAACACCCATGCAAAAGAGCATTAAAAGTAAAAGGGCTACGGGTAGCAGAATCAAATGCCAGGTAGGCATCACATGGAACCAGATCATTACAATGGCAACAGCAACCAGTGAAAAGGCAAAATTAACTAGAGCAAAGAGAATCTTCTGAACAGGGAACACCCACCTGTGGACCTTAACCTTCTTTAGAAGAGAAGAGGCCCAAAGGATGGACATAAGAGACTGTGAAGTCGAATCAGACATCACAGTAAAGGTGACGTTACCGACAATAAGATAAAGAGGATACATCTCCGGAGTGACAGCGCCGCCATTACGCCCCTGAGCAAAAATGGTTGAAAAAACAACCGCCATAACGACCATCATAAGAAGGGGATTTAAAACACTCCAGGCAACACCAAGAAAACTGCGGCGATACTTAAGCTTGAAATCCTTGATGACAAGCTGTTTGAGAATAAAAATGTCTTTGGCTGTCTCGTTTTTTGCATGAGACTCGATAACGACGCCATCGGTCTTACTCATATACAAATCCTTAATACGACTCTGTAAACTCATTCAGTATATCGGCGAATCTGATTAAAACGAGCTTAATACCGAATCACACAAAGAAGCTCACATGCGTGGATTAGAATACATAAGCGTGAAGCCTAGATGTTGGAGACCTGAATGAATTTCAATAACGTCGCCGTACTCATCCCCTGCTACAACGAAGCGCTTACGATCGCAAAAGTGGTGGAGGACTACAAGAAAGCACTTCCCGGTTCAAAGGTATATGTTTACGACAATAATTCCACTGACGGAACAGCGGAAATAGCAAAGCAGCATGGCGCTCTTGTCAAACATGAACCGAGGCAGGGAAAAGGCAACGTATGCCGACAGATGTTTCGAGATATTGAGGCGGACTGCTATCTCATGGTAGACGGTGACGATACATATGATGAAACAAAAGCGGTTGAGATGTGTCTCCCTATTTTGAATGGTGAAGCCGATATGACAGTCGGCGACCGACTGTCCAATGGCACCTATGCTGAAGAAAACAAACGGGCCCTCCATGGTTTCGGTAATAACCTGGTCAGATTCATGATTAAATGGATTTATGGCTACACGTTTGACGATGTCATGACCGGCTACAGAGCCATGAGCAAACCCTTTGTTAAAACTTTCCCCGTTTTAAGCGAAGGCTTTCAGATTGAAACGGAGCTTTCAATCCATGCAGTCGATAGAAGGTGGAGGATTCAGGATATTCCTATTGTTTATCGAGATAGACCCGAAGGATCCCAGTCGAAATTAAATACGGTATCCGATGGAATCAAAGTTATTAAAATGATCGGTGTGCTGTTTAAGGACTATAGACCCTTAAAACTGTTTTGCATAATTGCTGTACTGCTTCTATTGCTTGGTCTCGCATTGGGTATACCAGTCATTGTTGATTTTACTCATACCGGACTAGTAGAAAGATTGCCAACAGCAATCTTAGCTGCCGCTTTTGTATTCCTCAGCAGTCTTAGCTTGGCGACGGGATTGATTCTCGATTCAATCGCTAAAATCGAACGCAAAAATTGGGAGCTTGTAACATATATGTTCAGGAAAGATATCGTTTCTGAGTAAAGGGAGACTCGATAGAATCAATTAAATTAATCGAGCTACGCACGATAGAACATGATCGATTTTCGACGAAATGGCTCCGCTGCATCGAATTCGCAGCGGAGCCATTTCCCTAAACAGACAAAGACTTTAACTTTGCCCTAGACATAACCAGCAGAAGCGGAACACTATAAATAAAGGGGAGAAAATAGCGGACTGCCTCAAAATTGGTTGACACCATAGAGGTGGGTGACAGAAGAAGGAAGGGAACCATACATAGAATTGGGATACATAACCAAATGACAGCGGCGCTGCATTTCGAACGGTCTAGTTTACACGAAACAATGCTGTTCGCCAGTATCAAGACAATCGAAACTAAATAGGTAATAGGACTGAATAATAAGCCAATAAATGGAAGCTTTACAATTAGCTGTAATGCGCTGGACAGAGCTGAAGATGCAGATTGGAAAATTGCTGGTCTCTCAAAAGAAGGTTGACCATTTTCAGGAGAAACCAACAAACAGCCAGAACCTTCAGGGAAATACAGGTACTCATCGAAAGAAAACCAGCCACTCTCTTGTGATAAAAAAGCACGTAAATATGCGTCCGGATGTCGTAAGCCCTGTTTGACAAAGACAACAAGATAGGCTTTCAATTTATCCGAACTGGGCCACTCATCGACACCATCCCAATAATGAATGACATTATCAGCCAAACGATAGTCATATCGATCTCCAAGCCCGTCATATCCAAGCATCGAATCGATAACGGCCTTCTCTTCGTCAGGCACATCACCAGGATATTCTTTACAATACCGAGCGGTACATTGATACAATGGGCCAAGTGTTTCAATTACAGATCCTTTGGAAATTGAGAACAAGGGAAACAAAAACAAAGGAATAAGAACCTGAACAACGCAGATAACGCCAATTAAAGAAACGAACATTCCTCGTTTTGCGGGTATATGAACAAATAACAGCACAATGCAAACAAGCACAAATACGTATATGGTTGTTTTTTTTGAAAGAGCACAAAGTAGCGCATATAGAAAAAATAGAATGAAAGTATTAAGCGTTGGTGTTTTAACATACATGGAAATCCATATATTAAGAAAACCAATTAAGCAGATACAGAAAATAATATCCTTGCATGGAACACAACAGAAATATGCAAAAGCAGGAAAAACGCAGTAAAACAAGTACAACAATGTTAGGAGTCTTCTATTATCAACAATAGAAGAAAGAAGGCTGAGCTGCCAAGCAAATAACGATGCCTGTACGAACGCCATTAAGAAGCAGAGTAACCATAGTGATAGATTGTATGAAAAAATGCAGTGCATTAACTTAATTACTGAACCCATAATAAAAGTCGTGAAAATTGGGTGATGGTCAGTAAATAACGAGTTATCAGTCATTGGGAAGATACCGTGACTAGGATTACCAAAAAACTGAGCCAGCTGAAACGAAGTATCAAAACTCAATACTCCAGGAAAATATGCGACAAGATAGACAGACCATGACAATATAAGAAACAAAGCGATTTTTCTTGAGTTATTTGATTGAATAAGCCGATCTATATGCAAAAGTGGGCCTTTTAATAATAAGCAATACGCCAAGACATCAATACACAACAATTGAATGAGCACCAGCAGCAATACCAAGAAAAGTAAAAAGCGGAACGATCTGAAATCACCGACAGCAGTATTGCAAAAGCCTATTGATACCATAATGGCTATGACTATTGAAATCGGATATTTCCAACGAGGCAGATACATAGTTTCTAGTAATTGCATTTAGACACTCATTTTCTTAGATGGTTTATTATTGAACAAACGTTTAAAAGAGACGCCAACGATCGCGATGACAATAAACACAACAGCAGCCCGCAGCAAGTTGGATATAAAACCATGCTTCCAACCGATGCAGTAATTCATAAGCCACAAAACAGGCATATGGAGATAGAAAATGAATAGCGTATTTTCTGACAACTGTTGAACAGCTGAAACGATCCGAGTTCCTTCAAAAGCAGGGCAAATATTATTTATGAGCACGACTAAACCAAAAAACTCAAGTGCAACACCGAACTGAATATACTGATCGGGCAAAACTTGACCAGTCCAGCAATACGTTCCGTATAAAGCAAAATACTCAAACATAAGCAACGCGATGCCGCTAAAGATTGCGAGAAATGCTAATATGACACTACGTATACCAATATAGTGTTTCAAAAAATCAAAGATACATGGCCCACATATAAATATACAAAGATAAAAGGACCAGATGCCAAACGGATTAGCGAAGGAAATGGCATTCATAAAACTATACTTAACAATTCCAAATAAGGAAACCTGAAGCATGTTTAGTGCATTACAACACATCAGAGCAATCAGGAAAGATAGGCCGATAGCAGTCACAACTTTTCTATTTTCCTGAAAAGCGAGAGCGATAACAGGATAAACTAAATAAATGGAAATCAAGGCATAGATAAACCAGGTATGTTCCACCGGAAAACCGTCAGAATCTGAACAAGTAATGAAGTAATTAAGTAAGCCTGAAATGGTAGGAATTGGATCCATCAATCCAAATAATACAAAAAGGCAATACACGACAAGTTTAAACAGGATTAAATATTTCACTGTCTTAATTAATCTTTTCAAGTGTTTTTTAAAATTAAACTTTTTTCTAAGTAGAAGTGCGCCGTGCACGGCAAAGAAAATTGGAACAGCCGTTAGGGCAAAAAAATGCCATATTTGAGAGCAAATAGAGTTCGAAGAAAATACTGGGTAGTGAATTGAGCAAACAAGATAGATTGACAAGGCTTCCAGCCAATCAAACTCAATGACCCTTTTACCGATATCCACTGAACAACTCGTTTCCAAAACAGAGATGAAGCAGCCTTTAGATCAGCAGAAAAGTTAAAAATGCTCATCTAAAGGCTGACCAATAATAAACGCGACTTCAATCTTAAATAGCTATCGTGACATCTTTTTAAGATCGAGAATGCCGAGATAAGTTTTTTTACCATATAAGGAGAAATACGGTAAAGCATGTCTGCCGTATTCCAATTCTACATAGCCATTATTGAGTAGCTTTTTCGCAAGACACCGTTTTATTGAAGGGTCAGATAAAGTCGAAATATTCCAAATTGAATAATCAAGCGCCCAATTTAAGAAACTGCGCTGCAAAGCACCATAATTGCCGGTTAGTTTAAGATCTTCTTTAATGCGGCAAATCGCTTCGTAAAAACACTCAGGATTGGCATCACGAGAATTAGAGACAGACCCCTTTCTTGTCGAACGATGCTTGACAAGGACTTCGCTAACAACCGAAATCAATTTAGCACGGTAAAGAAGACCGTATACAAAAACACCGTCTTCACTGTTAGCCAAATCGGTGGGGAAAAATAATTTCGAGTCTCTGATTAGCGATGTTTTATACAGTCTGTCCCAAGGCCAACCCATAAACGCCTCAAACAAAGAATCGGAGACATCATCGACAGTAAATGATTCTTTCGAAGGAATAAGGTCGAGTTTTAATGCCCAAGGTGTTGGAATAGATTGACATGATTCGCCATCATATTCGCAACTACTACAAACCACAATATCAGCATCTGTACGCTGCGCGCGTTTATATAGCTTGCTGAACATGTCAAAGGCAAAAATGTCATCAGAATCAAGGATTAAGGTATAAGCGGCAGAGACTTCCTCAAGCGCCCTATTGCGTGCAGCCGCAACACCCTTATTTTCCTGATCTATAACCTTTAAGCGAGAATCAAGCTGTTCATATTCCGCAAGAATTTCTCGAGAAGCATCTGTTGATCCATCATTGACGCAAATGATTTCGAAATCAACAAAGTCCTGAGCAAAAATGGAATCAAGTGTTTCCCTCAATACTTCTGCAGTGTTAAAGACGGGAAGAACTACGGAAATCTTAGGATCAATATGAGTCTTGCAGAATTTAGTTGGTTTCCTTGACGCCATCTCATTATCAATAGAGTCTACAAGCATGGATATGGAATCATCACGTGTCAATTTGCTCTGAATCAAAGCTTTCGCTTGATCTAAACCACTTTGCCGTGCGACTTGGAAGACAGTTTTTACCTTACGCTCGAAGCGCTTAATCCCGTGTTGATAGTCAACACCCTTTGTAACGAAGTCAATAAATGCCTGTGGATTGGAAATTGTTGTCTCAACAGCAGACAATTGCCCGGGAGCAAACAGTGCGGGATCGACCTCTCCCGCTTCCTTTGCTTCAGCAAATTCACTTGCGAATCTTTTGACAAATTCCAGGCGATATTCATCGGCCACCCTGCCAGCATTCCATGTATATGCATCGCACATCATTTTTGTTGCAACAGGAGAAAGCGAATCATGTAGATCGGGTCGGTCCTCGCGAAGCCAGCGACGAATCTCCTCATACTCAAGGCAAATGGTATTCACTTTGCCGGGATTGTTAATTGAAGACGCCTCGTTATCCTGTCGATAATGGACAAAAGGCTTATGTACGAACATAACGCGTCTAGCGCAAGCCCAAATTTTGAAGTTAAATGCAGTGTCCTGATAGGCGGCACCGGGCGTCTCTAACAGACGGAGGTTATTCTTTCTTATGAAATCAGTACGATAGATAGCCGACCACAAAGCAGGCTGGACATAGAAACAATGTTGATTGTCGCGAACACTCGGATCAATAACCCGGTCACACTCATGATTGCCAAACAGCTCTAGCAAGTGATCATTCTTGATTTTTTTAGCCCAATAGAGATAAAAATTAGCTCGAACAACTTCCAAATCAAATGCATCCGCATAGTTCACGAGCGTTTCGAGCATATCAAGATCGGCAAAGTCATCGGACTCAAGAATCGTAACATACTCACCACGAGCCATATCGAGGCCAGTATTTATTCCAACCCCATATCCGCCATTTTCTTTATCAACAACAATAAGGCGAGAGTCGGAATCGGCAAACTGGTGCAGAATTTCGGAAGAATTATCCGTAGAGCCATCATTAATGGCGATAACCTCAATGTCATGAAGTGTCTGGGCAAGCAGACTCTTGATACAGGAAACAACAAATACTTCGTTATTGTATACCGGCACAATGACTGAAACTTTTGGGCTCATATCCATCCTCATCTCGCTATATGGACTCACTTAGTTTAATTGCACTGAGATTTCAAAAAGTCAGTTTTTAATCCGTGCATAAACTTTATTGATTAAGGGGGTTTTTAGTCGTTTAAGCTCATCGATACTCGCTTGCAGCTCATCGATACGCCTTTCAGCATCAGTAAGCCTTCTGTGCAAATCTGCTCGGATGCGCTCTCCTTCATTGACTTCAAAATATAAGTTATCGAATGTTGACCAAACCGGTTGCAAAGCAGAAGAAGAATTCAGAACAGCTTGATTGCAGGCATAGTTAGCAACGACCAATTCATACAATGGTGAAAAACGTGCTTCAGACCAGAATAGTTGAGAACCATCAACGCATCGCATCCATGGCTTATAAGGTCCAGCAAAATGAAAGATACTGGGGTCATTTCGTGCATCCAAATACTGGCGGAAAAGGGGTTCCGGAGCATACGCGGCAATATCCTTCACACGAATGCCTTCCGAATCAAACAAAACATTCCATCTCATTGAAAGATGAAGCGTTCGATTTGAAAAAAATCGATTAAGGCAGTCCTGATCAGGATATTCTGGTTCGAAGTCCACAATCCAAGAAAGAAGCTCATTTAGCGAAGTCGACATTCTGAGCTCTGAAAGATTCATCAAAAGAACCCCAGAATTAAAATATGAATGGGAATTATCGATGCCAAGACGCTGCAATCGGTCAGCTTCCCTTAAATCATATCCTGACACCATTCCAATTGAACCAATGTCTAGAGCAGCAGCAAGACAGCTCTTTTGAATGTCGACATCAAATAAAGCGGAAATATCCTTAAGAACAACTAAATCACTGTCCAGATATAAAACTTTATCAACAGACGGAAGAAGATCAATCAGACCTAGACGAAAAACGCACTCGGGACCAAACTGAGACCCAAAATGATAGCCGGCCAACCGCTTATTCAGTTCGGAAACGTCCAGCACGCTCAGTTTAAACGAATCAGTTTGATATGGAACGGCATCATGGAGATCCGATTCGGTAACATCAAAAGATAGGACATGAAGGTAATACCGTCGCGCAGGGTCCCTATGACGAAATACGGACGATACCATAACGCTGAAATACGGAAGATAGCTCTTATTGATACTCGCAGCAAGATGAATCACACTATCCATTGAACCCTCGTCCCACATATAAACTCTTTATATTTCTCTTCAGTTTACCGTCTTCGAACGTAGTAGGCCTGCCGGTGCGTCGATTAATCGAGCATGGGTGGCATACAAATAGCCAAACATAAGTGGATTCAATAAAACCTGAAGACTATATGGACTCCGGATAAGATATTTTTTTTCGAAATTGCATATAAGCAATATAGAACCCATAGGCAGCATAAGGTACGAGCATTACAAAATTATTAATGACGTAGCAGGATTTAGCCTCCCAAAGAATGTGAAACAAAAACCCAGCGAAAAAGACAATCAAGGGTAATAGTTTTAACAAGTCACACTTTTTACGATAAGCAAAGAGTCCTACAGCAGCGAATATATATATATAAGATTGAAATACATCCATAAAAACTAGAGACAACTTATGTAATAGCCCTTTTCTGCATGAATTTTGAAGGATGGAATCATAGTTAAGCGATTCGGTGACGCCACTTAATTCAGAATCGAATGGCTTCTCGCCGTATCCCGTATAAGTAATCCAAAACGATTGGAAAGAGGGATCAAGCCATTGCGAACCAATCTTTAGGCTATAAAACTGGAAGAAGTCAAGTTCATTGTCAAGAAAGTATCGAATTCTCTCCTTGACATAATCCAACGAATAGCTTGAAATATCAGCCTGATTGCCATCAAAAGAGTAGTAAACCTCCTCGATATAATTATTATACCAGCCAGCACATCTGGGACCGTCCTGCATGCCCATTGCAATCCAAGCAGTTTTTGGAATGCCGTTGTCCAAATCGCAATCAACGGTTCGGCAAATGATGGAAGACGGGACAATGGACGCAATTAAATAAGTAACCACTAGACATAAAACAATCAAATATTTAGCAGGCTTTACAAAAGAAAGCTTGCTGGAAAACAGCCAAACGAATATTGAGGACAATAAGAACAATAGGCTGTTCAAACGAATAATTAATGCAAGCAGATAGAAAGAAATATGGAGAATTATATATAAGGGCCTTGGTGCTTTTTGGAGGTATAACAGCTGGTAATAGATCGCCGCCGCGCACAACATAAATGAGGGAACATTCCCATAAATAAAATGGCTAAACAAAGAAAACGGCAAGAACAAAACCATCAATAGCAGAACAAAAATGCAGACAGAATTCGACTTGAATATACGATCAGTTATTAAGCAAATGTAATTATATGAAACGATCAGCCAAATCACATTCAATAAGCGAAAAATAGGCCAGTTATAGAAGCCAAATAGTTTTCCAATAATATAAAGATATAAAACTAAGCCAGATTGAAAGGGATATTTGGAAATATAGCTGGCTTTTTGAAATAGTGAGACATCGCCCTCCGACAATCCCTTTGCAACGTTTAGGCAAGCCTCTTGATCAGCAACTGGATGAAAATTATTTAATAGAATCCAGGTCAAGCCCAATACAGCTATACATATGCTCCCGTACAATCTAAACATTCCTAGATTGCTATTCTTGATACGAGAAATAAATAGAAAGCAAATTAAGATGAACACAGGAAGCAGCACCAAAGACGCAATCGAATACCTGGCAGCAATTTCCGGATGCTCGATATAAGAGTCAGGAAACACAAAAGTGAAAATTAGCGAACATGCGGCCAATACTCCGACAACAATGAATCCCAGATAAGACAATAGCCGAGATATTGTACATTCTAATTTGCTCATAACCCATCCCAAGCGAACTTAAGAACTACTCTAATACCTGTCAACTGACACAAACAAGATAGGCAAATGATGCCTACCGAATAAATACTTAAACCATGGGGAGCATCTCGCCCGTCACGCGGTCGAAGAACCTCTCGCCGAGGCCCTCCACCTCCTGGAGGCCGTAGAGCATGGCGCCGTCCTCGCCGTAGAGCACGGTCTTGTAGCCCAGGTCGGT